>DAIEST010000077.1 GCA_027346125.1 Leptospirillum sp.
TCTGGAGGGCAGTACGTCTCCCGTCATCCAGCTGGGGGCCCTGATCGCACTCACTCACCAGGAGCGGTTCGACGGGTCGGGCTACCCCGCCAAACTTTCGGGCCGGGACATTCCCGTCGAAGGCCGGATCGTCGCCGTGGCCGACGTCTTCGATGCCCTGACCTCCAGAAGACCCTACAAACCCGCATGGTCGTTCGATCAGGCACTGGACCACATCCAGAGTTCGTCGGGAACCCTCTTCGATCCGGACTGTGTCTCGGCCTTCCTCTGCCGTCTCGATATCATCACGGGGATTTTCATCCAGCTGCTCGATAACCCACCGGGAGACTGAATGTTCGGGAGACCTTTTCCGTTCTCCACCATCCCTTTTCCGGCAAGACACTTCTGCCCTTCTCCTTATCATTCCGATAAACGGAGAAAGGGATGATGGAGAAAAAAAACCCTTTCCGTTCTCCGGAGCTGGTCAACAAAAAAAATGACCCGGTCATTTCTGCCACCGAACGGGAGCAAGGCATTATCCGGGTCGTTGTGGCAGTCATTTTCGGCATCTACATCTACATGCTGCCCCATGCTTCGACGACCCCGTTCATTCTTTTCTCTCCCCAGAAGCTGATTGTTCCGGCTCTGCTCTACAGTGCCCTGATGTTGTCTTCCATCCTTTTTTACCCAGGTTTTTTCCCTGCCCGAATTATTACCGGTATCGTAGGCGACCTCAGCTTCGTCATGATTCTCATGTCGATGACTGGCATGAGGGGTCTTCCGCTTGGCATCGTGGCGCTCTGGATCATCATGGGAAACGGCTTTCGGTTCGGCGTTCGCTATCTGGCGATCGCAACCCTCTATGGAGCTCTCGCCTTTCTTGCCGTCTATCGGATGAATCCTTGGTGGCAGAACCACGCACTGGTTTTCGACAGCCAACTGATCGGGATGATCGTTCTCCCCCTCTATATGGCAGTATTGCTCACCAAACTGGAAAAGCTGATCGAAGTCGCCAATGCCGCCAACCAGTCGAAATCGCGTTTTCTGGCCAACATGAGCCACGAACTCCGGACACCCCTCAACGGGATCATGGGGCTCTCCGAACTTCTCCGGGAACACGCATCGGACCGTCAGAACGAACTGCTCGACACTCTCCAGGGGTCCGCCCGCCACCTGTCGGACATCATCGGCAAGATCCTCGATTTTTCCAGGCTCGAAGCGGGACGGATGACCGTGAGCGTGGTGTCTTTCGACGTGGGGCAGGTCGTCGCCGAAACCGTCAGCGCGCTTCTTCCCCTCGCCCGTCAAAAGAACCTTCCCGTCACGGTTCTGATGGACGCCCGCTTTCCCGCCTCTCTCCGGGGTGATCCGTTTCATCTGAAGCAGATTCTCACCAACCTTCTGGGAAACGCCATCAAGTTCACCGAATCGGGGGAAGTTCGCCTGACGGTTACCCCCGCCATGACGGCCGGAGAACGGGAATTCCATGTCCGCTTTGAAGTTTCCGACACCGGTATCGGCATCGCGGACGGAGAAAGGAACCGGATCTTCGACAGCTTTTCCCAGGGAGACGATTCGGTCACCAAACGCTACGGCGGGGCGGGGCTCGGACTGTCCATCACGCGCCAGCTGGTCGACCTCGAAAAGGGGGAGCTCGACTTCCTGAGCTTCCCGGGAAAGGGGTCGATCTTCTGGGTCTCGATTCCCTACACCGTCGCCCCGGATCTGACCTTGCTGAAGCCCGGCTGGACGACGCAAAAGCAGGTGTCTGTCTGGGCGCCTCCGGAACGACAAGAAGAAATCCGGACGCTTTTGCAACTTCTGGGGATCGCCCCAAACTCCCGGAAGCCGGATTTTTCCGGGGCAGACCCATCCCCCACGACTTCTCCCTTCACACACAAGGCTCTTCTCGCCACACTCACCCCGAACACCCTGCCTGCATTCCGGGACTATCTGGAGACCCACCTGAAACGGCCCTCCACGGAAGACCCCCTGACCATCGTCTCGTCCGAAAAAACAATGATCCCGTCGCTCCTGGAGCTTCCCCAGACCGGGGGATGGATCGTCCTCATCGATTCTCCGCCTTCCCCGGAAGCCGTCAGCCGGATTCTGGGATGGCCGATCGCGACGGTTCCGGTCTCCGTCAAAAGCGAAGAGCTTCCGCCCCCTCCCCCCTCGACCGGAGGCACGATCCTCGTGGTCGACGACCAGGAGGTGAACCGGACGGTCCTCGAAGGCCTTCTGCAGGGCAAAGGCTACCAGGTCGTCCTGGCCAGCGACGGCGACAGGGCTCTCGACCTCCTCGAGGAAAACAGGGCGCAGTACGATCTGATGATCCTCGACCTGTGCATGCCAGGGAGGGGGGGGCTCGACGTTCTGAAGGCCCACCGGTTTCTGGAACCGAAAAACCCCGTTCCCGCGATCATCCTCACCGCGAACCAGTCGGAAGAAGCCCGTCTCGACAGCCTGGACGCCAAAGCCGAAGTTTTTCTCACCAAGCCGCTCGACACCCGTCGGCTTCTGGACACCATCGACCGGATCCTCAAGCGCCAGGCCATCGCTTCCGGCCAATTTGTTCCGGATTCATCCCAATCCATTCTTCTTCCGGAAGATGTCCTTCCCCTCATCGAGATTGATACCCTCATGGCACTTCGGGATTTCAGCCCCCACCCTTCCTTCCTACGGAAACTTGTGAACGGTTTTATCGCGGAAGGCCATCGGCACATGGACAATCTCAAGAGCGCCCACCGACAGAAAGACTATCCGGTTTTGATGGAATCCCTCCACTCCCTCCGGGGAAGCGCTCTTCAACTCGGAGCCCTGAAACTCGCCCACCTGTGCCGGGAAGCGGAAAAGCTGACCGTGCCGGATTTGATGGAGAGCCGGCTCGGGTCGTTGGAAGAACGATTGCCCCGGACGTTCGAAGAAACCCTTCAGGAACTGGACCGGCTGATCGGGTCACGACGGGAACTCCATCTCTCCTCGGAATAAGCCCCCCGAATCCTTCCGGCTCCAATCGATCCGTGAACGTGACGCAAATCACATCAAAAATTGATCAAAGCACTTGAATGACTCTCCACTTTTCGACTCAAATACACAGGATGCATTTTTTCAAGTGGAGAATCCTCTACCGGGTCAGGGGAGGATCCAATATTTTCGTTTTAATAATTTTTATTTATCTATAAAATTGATTTACAACACAAAAATCTGATGGTAGGATTCATCTCAAGAGAGGGGAGTCTGCATGAAAGAAAACTCGATTTTCTTCATCTCAAGACTTTCCTTTCAAGGATGCGAAGAACACCTCTTCCATCCAAAATCAATAAATAAATCGTATTATAAAAAGGGAGACAAAATGGATTCCATGACAATGTCAGTCCCGATGACACGAAACATTCCCTGTCCAACCTATTCCCAACTTTCGATCATTCATGACGAGAACTACCAGGTCGACTGGTGTTATATGCAGGGGAATCCTCGTCCCTGCTTCACCCCGACCATGCTGGAAGAGTTGCAGAACTATGGTAATCACTTGGCCCTGCAGGCGGACCGCGATGTCCGATACATGGTCCAGGCGTCGAAGGTTCAGGGCATTTTCAACTACGGAGGGGATCTGAACCATTTCCGAAACCTGATATCCCAACAGGATAAGGCGGGACTTCTCTCCTACGCGCGGGCCTGTATCAACGCCGTTTACGGCGGGGTCGTCCATTTCCACCGGGATATCACGTCCATCTCTCTCGTGCAGGGAGACGCTCTGGGGGGAGGGATGGAATGCGCCATGGCCTGTGATGTCCTCGTGGCCGAGAAGCAGGCCAAAATGGGGCTGCCCGAAGTTCTCTTCAACCTTTTTCCCGGCATGGGCGCCTACAGCTTCCTGTCAAGGAAGATCGGTCCGGCCAAAGCGGAGAAATTCATCCTGAGCGGGACCCTCTATACAGCGGAAGAACTCTACGAGATGGGGATC
>DAIEST010000082.1 GCA_027346125.1 Leptospirillum sp.
ATCCGCCACGTCCTTCATGGACGCCCCGTTTACGGCAAGATGGGCGATATTCCCCAGGACATCCTGATAGCGGCTGACCGCAAGAGTTTCCTGCGCAAGGGACTCAAGGTCGGTCACATCCTGAATATGGATCAGAAGCCCTCCATCATGGAGATTTCCGGTCGACACGGGGAAAACCTGGCAGTCGACAATGTGCGCCAGCCCACCGGCATCGAACGCCGTATACCGATGCCGGCGCTCCTTTCCCCGGACAGGGAGGCGGGCAAAGGACAAGATGGCGTCCTGAAGAGGGACCGGAGATTCTCCCGTTCCGGCAAGATTGAGTTCGCCCAGGATTTCGGCATAGGAAGGGGTCTGGGATAGGACCTCTCCCCGGGATGTGAGAAGACAGATCCCCACCGGGAACCCCCTCTTGACGCCACGGGGAGAAAGTCGGAAGGGAGGGATGCTGAAGGAGGCAGACCCGGAAGAATTTCCTTTCCTGCCTGTGGTCATTGCAAAGGCTCCATTGTCGGAGGTTTCGTCGTCAGGGCCTCAGGGTGCGACAGCCGGAACGTCGCAGGCGATTGTTGATCGCACCCCATCTGTCTGTTTTCCGAGGCGGTCCGGACAGGACCCGGTCGAGCCCGTCCCCGTGGGAAAGGCCAGACCTCTGTCTGCCATCAGGTGTTCTTGACGGGCTTCAGGATGGATGCTTCTCCGTTATTCTATCCCAGTAACCCGCCACTTCAAACCTTGAACCCCAGAGGGTCTTGCAAGCGTTTCGAGCCCGACATCATTCAAAGATCTTCCGGAATCATACGTATTTTTGAAAGGCGGTGAGCGCCCGGTCCAGTTCCTTGTGTTTTTTTCTGTACTTTTCGACGGAGATACCGGACTCGTGGGCTTCCCATGCCTGTCGGACGGAGCGGGCACCGGCCCGGGCGCCATCGGGATGGCCGCAAACTCCTCCTCCGCAGATATAGGCGAAGTCCGGTCCAAAAAGATCGGCGTGAATCCCCAGTGTCCCAGCATGCATTCCTCCGCCGACGGTAATGAGGGAGGGCTTCATCGATCCGATTGGAATGCGGCATATTTCCGCGACGGTCTTGAGGAGTGACCCTTTGGACCTGAGTGTTCCGGAAAGGGCAGGAAAGAGGACGAGGTCCGCGCCCAACATTCTCATGAACCTGGTCCAGGCCCGGACGGACATGCCATGTTTTTGCCAGAGCCAATCCGAGCTTGCCATGTGGGCCATGATCGGAACAAGCCCCGTGCGGGCCAGTTCTTCGAGCACCGGAAAGCCACTGGCGGCCGGGGACACCATGGAGATTTTTGCGCCGGCCTCCGCTCCCGCCCTGTAGCGTGCAAACATCCGGGACGGCTGGTCGACCGGATGCATCATGGCCCACTTGGGTTCTCCAGTTTCCTTCTCGGCCTTTTCTGCTGCCTCGATCAATGCGGCAAGCCTTTTTCGATAGTCGGCGTCCGGCTCCTGGAGAAGTTCGTCCGACTTGACGACATCTCCTCCCCCCATAAGGCTTTCGTAGGCGATGTGACCGAACTCCTTGGGGGAAAGTCCTTGGGAGGGCTTGAGGACGGTAATCAAAAGGGGACGCTTCGGGTTCTTTCGCCGTTTATCGATTTCCGGATATCCGAATTGTGGTCCGGGGAACCGGGAAAGAAGGGAGTCCGGAGCCTCGAAATCCGTCAGCTCGATGGACTCGAGGATATTCAGGCAGCTGATCTCTCCGGCGATGGAGAGGACCAGTCCATAGGCCGAAAAAATCCGCCGGGAGGGCACCTCGATCTCGATCGTGGCGAACCGCTTTCCTTGTTCGACGATTCTGGCGTGGGCTTCAAAGGATTCGCTTCTGGAGGACTCGTAGTCGGTTTTCTTGATTCCCACACTCATCTCCCGGGCGACGAGGCGGCACGCCTTTTCAAGATTCCTGGAGGAGATGGTGTACGTGGCGCGGATGGTTTCGGTCTTTGTCACGGCTGGAGGCTCCTTGCTTCAGGGTGAAGTTCCGGTGGAGATTCCTGTTTCCTTCTGTCCAGGATTTTCCCGGTGGACCCGGGCGTTCGTCAGGTCACGGCCCCATCGCTTGCCGAGGAGACCAGTCGGGCATACTTTGCCAAGACTCCCTGTGTATGGCGGGGCGAGGGAGGTTGCCAGGAATTCCTTCGGCGGGCGATTTCATCCTCCGGAACATCAAGCCTGATGAGGTTTCGTTCCGCATCGATGGTGATTGTGTCTCCTTCGGCGACCAGGGCGATCAGGCCTCCCACGGCTGCCTCCGGAGCGACATGCCCCACGACCATGCCGCGGGTCCCTCCTGAAAACCGGCCGTCGGTGACGAGTGCTACCTTGTCGCCCAGCCCGAGGCCGACAAGGGCTGATGTGGGCGAGAGCATCTCGCGCATCCCGGGACCTCCCACGGGACCTTCGTAACGGATGACGACCACGTCTCCTGACTGGATCCTGCGCGCAAGTATCGCCTCCATGCACGCTTCTTCCGATTCGAATACCCGCGCCGGTCCCGTGATCGCAAGACGCTCGAAGCCGGTTACCTTTGCGACGGATCCCTCCGGTGCGAGATTGCCCCGGAGAATGGCGATATGGCCCTGCTCGAAGAGCGGATTGTTCCATGGCCGGATCACATCCTGATCCCTGCCCGGATCCGGAGGAACGTCTTTCAAGACTTCCTCGATCGTCTGGCCGGTCACGGTGAGGGCATCTCCGTGAATCGCGCCGTGCAAGAGCAGAATTTTCATCACCTGGGGGATTCCTCCTGCCCGGTGCAGGTCGGTAGCGACGTAGCGCCCCCATGGCTTGAGATCGCAGAGGACAGGAACGCGCTTGCGCATGGACTCGAAGTCGTCTATCGAGAGCGGAACACGGGCGGCCCGGGCGATGGCGAGAAGGTGCAGGACGGCGTTGGTTGTTCCTCCGACTGCCATGGTCACGGCAATGGCATTTTCGAAAGCCATGCGCGTCAGTATCCGACGGGGAAGAATCTGTTTTTTGATGGCGTTTGCCAGGACTCTGGCGGACAGCTCCGCATTGTCTGCTTTTTCCGGGTCTTCTGCGGCCATGGTGGAAGAGTAGGGCAGGCTCATGCCCATGGCCTCGAAGACCGACGACATGGTATTGGCGGTATACATGCCTCCGCAGGAACCGGCACCGGGACATGCGCGTCGCTCGATCTCCAGGAGTTCCCCATAGTCGATCCTGTTCGCACAGTATTCTCCGACCGCCTCGAAAGCGCTTACGATGGTAAGATCGCGGTCTTTGTAGTGTCCCGGCCTGATCGTCCCGCCATATACGAAAATTGCCGGGATATTGAGTCGTGCCATGGCGATCATCGCTCCTGGCATATTCTTGTCACAGCCGCCGATGGCGAGTAATCCGTCCATGCTCTGTCCGTTGCACACCGTCTCGATCGAATCGGCAATCACCTCGCGCGAGACCAGCGAATATTTCATTCCTTCGGTTCCCATCGAGATGCCGTCCGAGATGGTGATCGTTCCGAAGGTCTGGGGCATGGTCCCGGCCTTTTTCAAGGCATCTTCGGCGCGCTCGGCAAGACTCCCTATCCCCATGTTGCATGGAGTGATGGTGCTGTGGGCATTCGCCACACCCACGATGGGTTTTTCAAAATCTCCGTCGCCAAATCCCGTGGCGCGCAGAAGGGCCCGGTTGGGCGAACGCTGTACCCCTTGAGTGACCTCTTTGCTTCGGTGATTGTCGGGCATGACTTGCTCCCTCGATAAAGGAATACAGGAAACAACCGTCCCCTGAGCCCCAGTGATCGTCCAGGGATCCGCAATAGGGTCAGGGATTGCAGTAATTGCAAAATTGAGGATCGGAATATTGCCGTCCGTCTCTCTCTTGCACGGACCGGTGGGCACATTTCGGGCAGAAGTAGATATCGGCGCGGTATTCTTGTGTGGGAGAACCACAGTCTCCGCAGGGCAGCCCTTCGATCCGCTCGACCACCGAAAATCCCGGCGTTTGGCAGGACGGGCAACGGGACTGGAGTTTTTTCAAAAGATCACCGGCTGCCAGTCGGATCTTTTCCATTCGCGTCGGATTGGCATGAGCCCGCAGGTCCACTTCGAGAAAAACCCTGTCATTTGCCGATAGGTCAAGAGCTTTTTGGAACATCTCTTCCAGTTCTTCCCATGACGAAATTCCTTTGCAGATGCGCAGGTCTTGCTCTCCTTCCGGGCGCACGACCATATGATGTTCGGGGAAGCCCGACTGCCGGGCAAAGGTTTCGGCTTCTTTCCAATCCTTCGCCAGGGCATGCCCGAATCTCGCCATGCCCTGGGCGAAGCCCACGATCTCGATCCCCAGACTGTCGTCGATCCAGACGATGTATTCCACGTTCCAGGGAATCATCCCTGTCATCGGGTCCGGTCCGAATGATCCTTCACTGGCCAGTCCAACCGGTACCCGGGCCAGTTCCATCCCGAGACGGGCCTTTCTGCGGGCCGCCCCGATCTGGGTCCCTTCCCGGGGAATTTCCCGTGTGAAGGTGCCCAGGAGATCGGTGTCGTAATCCGATACATGCTCGATCCGGCAGCCGAGTTCCGGCTCCAGAACCGGCGCAATCGCACGTTCCTTGCCATGCCGGGTCAGGAGCGCTACCCGCTGGCCTGCATAAAGATAGCAGGGGACTTCCCCATGGTTTTTGGTGTGCTCTTCCTGCATCATCTCTCTCCTCCGTCCACCCTGTCCCGGTCGTCAGGGATCGGGGAACACCTGCCTCCATTGGCGGTCGGTTTCGCGACGATAGAAGCTTCCGTCATCGCCGATCCGGAAAAAGTAAAGCCACTCGTTCTCGATGAGTTCCCGGACCATATCA
>DAIEST010000099.1 GCA_027346125.1 Leptospirillum sp.
ATCGGAGTAAAGGAAAGGATCCGGCCCCCCCGAAGAAAAAGCACAGTATTTTCAGGGAAGTGACTGAGCCCCGTTCCGTGAGAGTTGAACATCAACGAACCCGCCTTTGGAAAGCTCCGCATCCCACCGTCCTCCTCATCCTTCCCCAAAACACTCTTTCATCCGAAGGCATTCAAGAACCGTATCGGGCAGGATTCCGTCCGGCTGGCTCCTGCTGGCTTCCTCTCTCAGAAAGTTCATGGAACTCTCTTCAGCTGCTTTCTGGAGGTCGTCCGGATTCAGACCGTCCGGATCAGCGTTTCAGAAAGGTCCTTTCTCCCTTTCAAAATTGCGAACATTGATGACATTATTATGACATCATATCGATGCCATCAAAACTTACCACCTTCCGGACAAGAGTCAAGGCCGAAGGAACGGACAAGGAGCGGATCAAGTGTGCTGGAAATCTCAAAACTCCTTGCCCTTTATGGCAAATTCTGGTATTTTTCTGCACTGGAACAATCGTTTTCATCCAAAGATTAAGGAGCCCTGGAATGTGGCACGGGATCATCATGGCAGGAGGATCCGGGACACGCTTCTGGCCGTTAAGCCGGGAACTGTACCCCAAACAGTTTCTTTCCCTCGACGGAGCCAACTCCCTTCTTCAGGGGACGATCCATCGGATTCAGCCGATGATCCCTCAGGATCGGCTCTGGATCATGGTTGGCCCCAAGCACGAATCCGAAACACGGAGGGTTCTTCGCCTGGCGGAAACAGAAGGTCTTCCGGCGCGTGTGTTCGTCGAACCCCAGTCCAGGAACACACTGGCTCCTCTGGCCGTAGCATCCCTACTGATCCGGAAAGTCGACCCTGATGGCGTTCTGGCGGTCATGGCAAGCGACCACCTGATCGGTCCGCAGGAGAACTTTCTGGCATTGATGAAACAGGCCTGCGACATCGCCGAGCACAATGACGTTATCCTGACCTTCGGGATCCAGCCGGTTCGTCCGGAAACGGGATTTGGCTATCTGGAGCTCGGGAACCAGGTCTCCCCGGCATCCACCGATCTTGCCAGGGTCTTTACCGTTCGCCGGTTCGTGGAAAAACCCGACCGGGAGACGGCCATTCAGTTCCTGGCCCAAAAAAACCACCTCTGGAACAGCGGCATGTTCGTGTTTCGGGCATCCACCTTTCTGGCAGAACTTCGGGAACATCAGCGGGTTTTCTCCGAACAGCTGGAGGAGTTCGCCGGAACCGTCGGAACGCCCAAGGAAGGCAAGGCGTTGAAGAAGCTCTACGATTCTGCGCCCAACACATCTGTGGATTACGGACTTCTCGAACATTCGAGAAAGGTCTGGGCTCTTTCCGCCGCACTCGACTGGAAGGATGTCGGTTCCTGGAGCGCCCTCGACGATTTCTCGGAAAAGGATGCCCGGGGCAATGTCATCCGGGGCAATGTCATCTCTTTCCACAACGACAACTGCATTCTCTTCGGCGACAAGCGCGTCCTGGCCACAATAGGGGTTCGGGATCTGATCGTGGTGGACACGGACGATGCCACGCTGGTCTGTCACAAGGATGAAGCCCAGAGAGTCCGGGAAGTCGTCTCCGAACTCAAGAGCCAAAACCGCGTCGAAGCCTTGGAACACCGGACGACCAACCGGCCATGGGGGCAATATACCATCCTGGATCAGGGGCCCCATTACAAGATCAAGAGCGTGACAGTGAACCCGCATTCCCGTCTCAGCTACCAGATGCATCTCCATCGCTCGGAACACTGGGTCGTCATTGCCGGAACCGCCAGGATCACACTGGAGGACAAGGAGATCTACCTCCACGTCAACCAGAGCATCGACATCCCCAAGACAACCCGGCACCGGATCGAGAATCCCGGAAAGGTTCCCCTGATCATCATCGAAGTCCAGAACGGAGAATACCTCGAAGAGGACGATATCATCCGTTTCTCGGACGACTATCAGCGGGTGTCCCCCGAAGAGACCTCCGACACGACACGGCTCCACGGAGGCCTCGCGTGATCCACCCAAACTCCAGGATTTTCCGGGAATACGACATTCGGGGAAACGCCGACAGGGACCTGACCGATCCGGTGATCTATGCGATCGGAAAAGCCTTCTCTTCCATCCTGAAGGAGCAGGGCGGAAGAACGATTGCGCTCGCCCGCGACATCCGGCTCTCCTCTCCGCGGATTTCCCGGACGCTGATCGATGCGTTCATCTCATCAGGCCTCAGGATCCTCGATATCGGCACCGTTCCGACCCCCCTGCTTTACTACGCGCTCTTCAAGCTTTCCGTCGACGGGGGAATCATGGTGACAGGAAGCCACAATCCTGCTCCCGACAACGGAATCAAGCTGGCCATCGGAAAAGAAACCATCTACGGGAAACGGATCCAGGAAATTCGGGAAAGGGTCGCTTCCCAGCAACCTTCCAACGGCCAGCCCGGACCCAGAGGGGAACGGACCGACTCTCCGGTCAGGGAACAGTACATTGCCGAACTCGTCAAGACGTTCGGTCCAC
>DAIEST010000110.1 GCA_027346125.1 Leptospirillum sp.
TCAGGCCTGCCTCGAAGGATTCACCGCCGGAACCCTGATCAGCGCCACCTCTTCCTCACTGCCCTCCCCGACGCTCACCTGCACTTCCTCGACCTTCTCGTCCATCTCCGGAACCTTTCAGGGAGGGACAATGCAGTTGTCGGCGGACGGAAGCAGCCTTTTTGTCGAAACGACCTATTCCGGCCAGACGACGGAACAGACGTTTTCCGCCGCGTCCATCGTCAACGGAGTCCTGCCCAGAGCCAACGCCACCTATACCCTTTCCCCCACTCTCGCAACGTTTCCGGTAGAGGGCGCCGTCGAATCCGACAATGTCCTTCTTCTTCTGCCGGACCCCTCCGTTCCGGGCATCGATTTCTACACGGTCACCTCCATCCTGAGCGGTTCGGGGAAACTTGTGCCCCGGGCGCAGAACACAGCCCAGATTACCCCCCTTCCCTCTCTCCTGACGCTGGATCCCTTCGGCTCTTTCGTATACATGGCCACCGCGACACCAGGCGGAAGCCCTTCCACCATCTGGTCCTTCTCCCTTAACGAGATCCAGAACGGCTCCAATGTCGCCCCGTTCGCCCAGATCGGCGCGGGACTGACCCCCGTGTCGCTTCTGACCGTCGTGGGAACACAGGGATGAGTCCGGAAAGCCTTCGGAAAGGCAACCGACGATGACCCTCTTCCTGGCTGCGGGGGGCATGGTCGCCGGGCTTGTGTCAGGACTTCTGGGGATCGGCGGCGCTGTCGTCCTGATCCCTTACCTCCTTTTTTTTGTTCCGATCTTCTATGCGTCGGGACTGACCCCGTTCGAAGCCACTGAAATCTCCATGTTCCAGGTTCTTTTCGCATCCATCGCCGGCTACCTCTCCCACCGCCCGACCTTCCTGCTTCCTTACCGGACACTGCTCCTATGGGGCCTGTCCGCACTTCTGGGAAGCGGGCTGGGAGGATTCCTGTCCCACCTGATGCCCGGAACACTCCTTCTGGAAATCTATCTCGGGGAAATCCTGCTGGCACTTTTCCTCCTCTTCCGGAAACCCCTCACAAACCGGCAGCCCCCTTCGGAACTGGAGGAAAAAAGGACAAAAGGGGGACCTCTCATGATGGGCCTGATCGGCCTGGTAAGCGGCCTTCTGGGGATTGGGGGCGGCTTTCTCTACTACCCCGTCATGACAGGAATCATGGGCTACTCTTCGACTGTCGCAGTGGGGTCCTCTCTCGGAGTCATGATTCCGATGGCCTTCGCTGGCGCAATCGGAAAAACAGCGGCCGCCGGCTCCATCCCGCCGGAAACATGGCCGGTCGTCGCGGGGGCTCTTGCCGGGTCAATGCTGGGCGCGAGGCTCCACTCCCGCCTGAATCCGGAAAAGATACGATGGGGGCAGACCTTCCTTCTCCTGGCAACGTTTATCCGGATCCTGATCTCCCTCGTCTCGTCCCATCCCTGAAGACACGAACAGTCTTCCCGGGACTCCGAGCCCTGATCGCCATCAGGGCTCCTGTCACAGACGTTTTTCCCCGGAATGGGAGAAACTGAAGAAATCCGCCGGAAAACATGAGGATGCGGCCGGAGGCAAACCCCAGTTTTTCCGGCCCCGACATGCCTTTATGGAGAGGCAAGGCAAACTCCCCGTTTATCTGATAAGGAGTCCCATCATGATCCCGATCCATTCCTTCGATGAAGCGTGGACCCATCCCGTTTTTCTGCTTGTCTTTTCCCTGGCCGCAGGCGGGTTCGCTCACGCGCTTCTTTTAAGAATCGCAACCCGTAAAATCGAAAAATGGGGTGACTTCGGGGGGAAACACCCCCTTGAACGGATCCGATGGCCTTCTCTCTTTCTGTCGATGGAGATTGTCATGTTGCTGCTCCATCCGGCCATTCCCTTTCCCGGCAAGTTCGAGGAGGTCCTTTCCCGGGTGGCCGTCCTTCTGACGATTCTGACGGTTGCATGGACACTGGTCTCGCTGACCCGAAGCATGGGGGAAGCTCTGGCCACCCGATATCCCTCGACATCGACGGACAATCTCGAATTCCGGAAGACCAAGACGCGGATCGTACTGATCGAACGCCTGCTGGTCGTCGCAATCGTCATCCTCTCTGCTGCTGCAGCGCTCATGACCGTTCCGGAAATCCGCTCCTTCGGGGAAAGCCTGCTCGCTTCGGCAGGACTTGCCGGACTTGTCATCGGACTTGCCGCCCGACCTCTTCTGACCAACGTGATCGCAGGGATCCAGATCACGCTGACCCAGCCGATCCGGATCGACGATGTCGTGATTGCCGACAACGAGTGGGGATGGATCGAGGAAATCGGCATCACCTATGTGGTCGTCCGGATATGGGATCTCCGGAGGCTTGTCCTCCCGATCTCCTATTTCATCGAACAACCGTTCCAGAACTGGACCTACAAGTCCGCAACGCTTCTGGGGTACGTCCATCTATACGTGGACTATACCGTTTCCGTCATCGATCTTCGCACTCATCTCAAGACCGTTCTGGAGTCCACCCCGCTCTGGGACGGACAGGTCTGGAATCTTCAGGTCACCGGATTCGATGAGAAGGCGGTCCAGATGAGGGCTCTCTTTTCTGCCCGGGATTCGGGGTCCAGATGGGATCTGTCGGTTTATGTGCGAGAAGGGATGCTGGCCTATCTCCAGAAACAGGGAAGCCCGGAGTTTCCACGGGTCCGAATCGAGATGGGACCTCCTCCGCCATCTCCTTCAGGAACGCCGCCCATTCCGGAAGCCTTCCGGGGATAAGCACTCCGCGGCAAAATGCGGACCGGAGGCCTCCTGAGCGCAAGGATTTGAGGATACGGTGCAGCGGACGGTCGGAACGAGGGCGGGAAACGGAGGAATCTCCGGGTACGAAACGTTCTACCGGATGTCCTCTTGACCCGCCTGATCGTGACCGGTCCCGAGCCGTTTGAGTATGGGGGCAATCGTCAACCCCTGGACGATGATGGAGAACGCCACGACGGCAAAGGAAACCGAGACGATCTTGTCCTTTTCCGGAAATCCTTCCGGAAGACCCAGTGCGAGCGCCAGGGCCAGAGGCCCCCTGAGACCTCCCCAGAAGAGAATATGCTGATGGGGTGCTTCCACCCGGCTGGACGACCATCCGAAGAGGGCGGACAACGGATAGACTGTGCCTGCCCTGCTCAACAGGACAACAACAATCGCAACAAGAACGGTTTTCCAGTCGGACAGGAAATTCTGGTGCGCGATACGGATTCCGATCAGGATAAAAATGATCGAATTGATGATAAAAACCACCGTTTCCCAGATGGCGACAAGGGCATCCCGGCCTTTGGGGGAAAACTCCAGAAACGTGGAGGAGTTCCCGATCAGGATTCCCGTCACCACGCAGGACAGGATACCGGACAGATGGAACGAGTCCGCCAGGATGAAGGAACCGAACGCCGCGGTGAAGGTCAGAAGGTTTCCGACCAGAAGATCTTTTGTCCTTCCCGCAAGAAGATGGATGATCCACGAGACAAAAAATCCGCAGACGACACTTCCAGCTGCAATATAAAGGAGACGTGCGGACTCCTCGAAGAATTGTCCTGTTCTCGGGCCGTCGCCCACCAACGAGAGAACGAGGCCGAACAGAACCACAGA
>DAIEST010000130.1 GCA_027346125.1 Leptospirillum sp.
GTGCGGTCCTGCCCGTCGCCCAGAAGAACGCACACGGCCAGCAGGGCGGTCACGGAAAAACCCAGAAGGACCAGCAGAATCTCGCCGGACAAACGCCCTTCGGCCATGCGCCAGAATCCAAGAAGAAAGAGGACTCCGATCAAGCAGGACAGCCAGGCCCCCGTCTTCCTCGCCGGGCCTGGCGTCATCCGGTAGAACTCCCTCTGGGCCAGAATCGCAACGGGGATCACCAGGAAAGCAAGACCACCGACCCCTCCCCAGCGGTCCAGGGCCAGAAACAGAGGAATGAAAACCAGAGCCACAAGGGTTCTCTGGATCAGATTGATCAACCGGAAAACCCTTCCCGGTCGTCGTCCGACTTTCCGAACCGGCGCTTGCGTTCCTGGTAGTCCGTCAGGGCTCTCCGATAATCCTCTTCCCCAAAGTCGGGCCAGAGCGTCTGGGTGAAATACAGCTCCGTATAAGCAATCTGCCAGAGGAAAAAATTGCTGATCCTGATCTCGCCGCTGGTCCGGATCAGCAAGTCGGGAGGCGGAAGGGCCGAAGATTCCAGATACCGGGAAAAAACGGCATCATCAAGATCGTCCGGAGACAGCGTCCCGTTCTGGACTTCCCTGGCAAACCTCATCGCGGCCCGAACGATTTCCTCCCGACCGGAATAGGAAAGGGCGAGCGTCAGAACCATCCGGCCATTCTCTGCCGTCCGGCCTTCCGCCCAGGAAATTTTTTCCCGGACAGCCGAAGGAAGACGGGACCGGTCGCCCACAACCGAAAATCGGATTTCCCGATCCATCATCGTCCCGATTTCCCGCTCGATATACTCTTCAAGCAAGGCCATCAGCCCATCAACTTCCTGACGGGGCCGGTTCCAATTTTCCCACGAAAACGCATAGAGGGTCAAATAAGGGATTTCCCATGTCCGGGTTGCCGTCACGACCGTCTTCACCGCAGAGGCTCCCGACCGATGGCCGACGATTCTGGGAAGATGGCGTTTCCTTGCCCAGCGTCCATTGCCGTCCATGATGATCGCCACATGGTTCGGAGGGTTCCATAGCCAGTCCGGACGGGTTGTCGAAGACGTCTCTTCCCCCGCGATCCCCAGTCTGTTCATATCCGCTCTCACCGGCCAGTGCCGCCACTGGGCCGATTGATCAGGGACGGAGGCGCCCCGGACGGAGTCAGCGCCTTTTCGACTGCCGCCGGGAACGAATATGTGGACAGTTTTCCTTCGTTGACATAAAGGTTCTGTATATTCATGAAGTTGAACACCGGCTCCGTCGCGACCAGAAGCTCCGGCTTCAGGGTTTTGGGATCGTTTGTCAGGGCGATATCCGAGATGAACCCTTTGACACGGGCAAGCTTGCCCTTCAGGATCCAGTTTACCCCCGTCCACTGGTAAAAGTAGATCTGCCCGTACTGGTAGCCCTGAAAACGTTCTCCTCCGGACGACATCGGCACATTCTTGTAAACGATGACAACCGGATGGCTTCTTCCTGTCCCGGCCGGCTCAATGGTCAGGATCCGGCCTTTCAGATGAACGTTTCTCTGTCTGACGGGAAGCAGGGCATGGGGACGTCCGTAGACGAAATGATTGAAATATCCCCCGAGAAACACCGGACTCTTGAACCTGAGATCCCCATTGGCGTCATAGACCTCGAGATGGTCGTCCGCCGCCACTTCGAGAAAGACGTTTTTCCCGTCGAGACTGATCGGCTGGGTACCAAAAAGCGTGATTCCGGGAGGCCATGAAACCGCTTCTTCCTTCTCGAAGTGGTCCCTGACCCATTCGTAGCGGTGGATCAACCCGAGGAAAGGCCGGTTCACACCCATCCGCTGTCCCAGGAGGGTTGCCCCCCTTCCCGGAAGATCCACGACCCTGAGATAGAGTTTCACATGCTTCCAGATCCGGTGCAGCGTTTTCCCGTCATAATCCAGAACGTAGGAATACGGGGAACCGCCGACAATATTGGTAACAACGATCTGGGACCGGCGGGATTCCCCTTTTCCAAGGGTCCGGGGAATGATCGGGCCGGAAGAGAGGAAAACATGCCGGTTGACCGAAACCCAGTGGTTGACCTCCTCAAACTTGACGTGAAGCGAATTGCCGGAAAGGTCGGTCACATAAATCCGGTGGCTGTCGGAGAGGGCGACAAGGGTTCCGGAATTCCCCCGGAAGTCTCCCAGCGACAGGAATCGGGGAATGAACGGAACCGTCACCACGGAATTGGGGTTGGACAGGGGCGGGAGTCCGGGGGCGACAATTCCGGTCAACGGCCCTCCCGCAGCCAGGTCTTCCGAGAAAGGCTGAATGCCGGAAAGCATTCCGGAGAGCCGGGCAACAGTTCTGCCCGTCGTTCCCGAAACCGCTTCAAGATCGAGCTGGACCTGTTTTCCGACCAGCGTCGTGTCCGCCACGATCAACTCCTTGACACCAAGAAGCCGGGAAAGCCGGACCAGGGAAGCGGGATCCCTCTTCTTTCCCAGTCCCAGCGTGTTCATCGAGACTTCGACCCGGAACGGATCCACCGCCCGGAACCGGCCGGAGCCGTCCAGTCGCCGGGCCAGATGGGCCAGAACGCGGACATCGGTGTAGTTCGAAGCAGGCACGACAGCCACAGGCAACGGGGCTCCCGAAACCCTGACCGGATCTCCCGCAACCGGACGCATCGCCGGTCCCTTCGGTTCCGGATGAAAAATTCCCCCGGAACTGTCGGGGGAAACGGAAACGATCTCCACATCTCCGATCCGCGTCTCCCGGTATCCCAGCTTCATATGGGTATAGGGATCCCGGAACGCTTTCCCTTCCCGGACCACCTCAAGGATCATTCCGGGATAGATCCCGGCCTTTTCACCGCGATCCAGGGAAACGTTTCTTCCGTCGACGGAAGAAACCCGTGCGGTGACCTTCGGATAAAAGGTGGCCAGGATCCGGATCATGTCGCGCGTCCGGACCTGTTCCGCCGAATAAGCCGGAAGGCAATGGGCAAACACCAGGAAGAATCCGGACAGGATTCCCAACACCATCAATCTGTTCGACACAACCATCCTCATACCATTCCTTCCACACGACCCTCTGCATTCAGACGGATTTTCCGGAACGCCGGACGGGAAGGCAACCCGGGCATGGTCTGTATATCCCCGGCGATCGCCGTAATGAAACGGGCTCCGGTCGCATACCGGATCTCTTCGACCGGAAACGGATACCCTTCGGGAGATCCCTTCCGGGACGGATCATGGGACAGGGATGCCCATGTCTTGGCAATGCATACCGGAAACGCTTCCGCACCGAAGCGGGAAGCTTCGTCCAGCGACTTTCTTGCCTTCGGGGAAAAAAGAACCTCCCCTGCCCCATACATCTCCGTCGCCACTTTGCGGATCTTCTCCTCCGGAGAAAGATCCGTCCCGTAAAGAGGCCGGAAGTCTCCCGTACGGGAGCGGGCCACCGACAACACTTCACGGGCCAGCTCCAGCGCCCCGTCGCTTCCGTCGCGGAAATGCCGGGCCACCACCGCATCGTGGGCACCGGCTTCCCGAGAAAGCTCCCGGATGATCTTCCATTCCTCCTCCGAGTCGCCGGGATGGGCATTGATCGCCACGACGACGGGGACACCGAAACGAAGGACATTGCGGATCTGCCGCGTCAGGTTGACCATCCCCTTGCGGACCGAAGCCGGATCGCTGCGGTCGAGCACCTCGGGAATGGGCTTCCCTGCCACCGTCTCGGCAAGACCGCCATGCATCCTGAGGCTCTTGGCCGTCGCGACAAGCACGGCCACATTCGGGCCCCGCCCCAGCACCCGGCATTTGATGTCGAAGAACTTCTCCCCGCCCAGGTCCGCTCCGAACCCTGCTTCCGTCACTACACATTCGGACCCGTTCAATCCCACCCAATCCCCGATCACGGAACTGTTCCCGTGCGCGATATTGGCAAACGGCGATCCGTGGACAATCGCAGGCGTTCCTTCGCAAGTCTCCATCAGGTTGGGCCAGAACGCTTCCCGGAGAATCGCGGACAGGGCGCCCTCCACTCCGAGGGCTGAAGCCCTCAAGAGCTCTCCGGTGCGGGAAAGGCCGAAACTGACCGCCGAAAGCCGTTCCGACAAATCCCCGTAAGAACGGGCAAGAGAGAGAATCGCCATGATCTCCGAAGAAACGGTGATGTCGAACCTGGACTCGCGGGGAAGGCCGTTACCCTTGCCTCCGAGCCCGACGATCACCTTCCGGAGCGCCCGGTCGTTCAGGTCCACCACCCGGGGCCAACTCACCGACAGCGGATCGATGTCAAGGCGATTCCCGTGGTGAATCTCGTTGTCGATGGCAGAGGCAATCAGGTTGTGGGCCACTCCCACGGCATGAATATCTCCCGTCAGGTGGAAGTTCAGAACTTCGGACGGTTCGATCGTGGAGCGTCCGCCGCCGGCGCCACCGCCCTTGATGCCGAAAACCGGGCCCATGGAAGGCTGGCGGATGGAAACGGCGGTTCGCACGCCCAGCTTGTTCAGCGCCATCGACAAACCGATCGACGTTGTCGTCTTCCCTTCTCCAAGGGGTGTCGGAGTCATTCCGGTCACAAGGACATAGAGGGGCTCGGAAGAACGGGAAGAGGACGGCTGGTCCGGAACGGACGGAACGGGGAGATAACGGGGATCAATTTTCCCCCGGCCGGGGCCAAACGCATGGTAACGGGACTGGGGAACCCCCATGGATTCCGCCAGAGACTCAAGACTCATCAATCATTTCCTAACGTTAACAAGTTGGGGAAGGCAGAATCCATCACATCTCCCCAAACCGAAAAACCCGTCCAGAAAAAACCTATTTTTTCAGTATGACCGGATTATTGCAAAAAGCACAAGAGGCCCCTGAGACGGAACTCCCCGATCTCCAGGAAATCCCTAATGAAAATGGAGCCAGAGCCCGGCGGCACATGCGAGTCCAATACAGTAGACCCCAAACGGTGCCAGTGCCCGTGTCGCCTCGAACGACCGGAAATATCGCATCAGGACAAAGGTCGTAAGCCAGGCGGCCACAAACGAGACGGCCCCTCCGACGAACGCCACGTGAACCATCCCGTGGTGGGCTCCCTTCAGAAGCTTGGGGATCTCGATGATGCCCGCTCCGACAATGATGGGGGTCGAGAGAAGAAAAGAGAACCGGGCGGCTTCTTCGTGATTCAGTCCGTTCAGGATCCCGCCGACCATGGTGATCCCCGACCTGGACAGGCCCGGGATCAGGGCCAGTGCCTGGAAAGCCCCGACCATCAGCGCCCGGGAGAAGGGAAGACCGGACAGCCGGACAGCCACCCTTCCCCGCTTCCGGAGAGCCTCGCCCAGAAGCAGGACAATCCCGTTGATTCCGAGAAACAATGCCGCAACAGACGGAGAGGCGAAAAGAATCCGGATCTTCTTCTCCAGAATGAATCCCAGGACAGCGGCCGGAATCGTTCCGGCAACCAGAAGAGCCATGGTTCTTCCCTCCCTCAGCGCCTCTTCGCGATCCTGACCGCCCGATGGCATCCCCAGACAGACCAGGGATCCCCGCGTCAGCCGGAACCAGTCTTTCCAGAAATAAAGAAGCAGCGCCAGCGCCGTTCCAAGATGCAGTGCAACCATGAACGGAAGAAAACCGGAATCCCGGGCCACTCCAGTCCAGCCGGCAAAAAGCGGGAGAAGGACGCCATGACCGAGAGAACTGACGGGAGCCAGTTCCGTAGTCCCCTGGAGAACGGAAAACTCAAGAGCCTGCCGGATAGTCATTCAACGACTTTCTTTCATGGTGAACGGATGTGTCCACGGTTAATGTTCGAAACCGGAAATTCCTGACAGGCCTTTTCCGGAAAGGTTCCGGCAGACCCTGGTCAGACTGTCCGCGCCCGGACAGAAGAGGGTGGAGCCGGGGAGGAGGCCCGGTGCCTCCGATAGGTCCAGACCGACAACAGGATACCCACTTCGTAAAGGACGACAAGAGGAACGAACATGATCATCATGTTCAGAAAATCCTGGGTCGGCGACAGGATGGACGCAGCCACCGCGTTTCCGACCAGGGCCCACCGGCGTCCCTTCCGGAACGTCTCCGGAGCGACCAGACCCCGGGAACCGGCAAATGCCATGAGAAGGGGCAGTTCGAAAATAAGTCCGAAGACAAACAGGAACCGGATTTCGAACGACACGGTCCTGTCGACGCCCAGAAACGCCTTCAGCCCCTCTCTCTGCCCAAATCCCACCAGAAAGTTCAGCGCCGTCGGCAACGCAACGAAATCGGAAAAGGCGACCCCCCCCAGAAAAAAGAGAGTTCCTCCCGAGACCCAGCCCAGAAAACGCCTTTTCTCCTTCCGGTAGAGACCGGGGGAAACGAAGGACCAGATTTCATAAAGAAGAAAGGGGTAGGCCAGTACCGCTCCAAGAAAAACGGCAACCTTCAGCGTCACCCAGAACGCTTCGGTCGGAGCGGTGAATACCATCTGGACCCCGGCCTTCCCTCCCAGGTACGCCATGATCCGGTCCGAAACGGGAAAGGCCGCCCCCATTCCCGCGGCAATCCAGAGAAGCGACCGCAGGACGCGCCGTCTCAGTTCCACAATATGGTCCCACATGGGGACCTTCTTCAGGTCATCGGTCATGCCGGGTGTCAGGGGAGGAATCCGGATATTCGCCCCCCTTCTGATAGGACTGTGACAGTGGCTCCCATCGGTCCGGGAGGTGAGACGGGGATTGGCCGGCTTTTTCGTCTTCCATCATTCCGCTGGAAATCGCCCGAAGCTCGGCCAGGACAGGACCTGCCTGGCGACGGATGGTACGAAGGCCTTTTCCCGCAATCCGGGCGACTCTGGGCCACTCTTCAGGCTTGACCACCAAAGCCAGCAGAATCCCGATAAAAAGAAGATCCGGCCAACCCACTCCCAGCAACGTCAGTCCTCCCCGTCCAGGGAAACATTGGACTGGAACAGCCGGTCCTTGATGACAAGTTTCTGATGCTTGATTTCCCTCATTTCGTTCTCTTCCGCCGGTGTGAGAACGGAGCGCCTGGAAAGGTCGAGAAGCCGTTCATCGAGAGACTTGTGCTGCTGTTTCAGCTTCTCCAGATGATAGGTATCGGGGATAAAAGAACCGTTGGCGTTCCCATGGGAAAGATCATTCTTGGCCATGCGTTCCTCCTTGGGCTTTTCCTGGCATCAGTGAGACAACGAAGCACCCGAAAGCGCCCCTTCCATCAGGACAGGGGTCCTCACTGTTCCACCCCGCCCTTCAACCGGCTGCTGGAGCGCATTATACACCATCAGGAGCGCATCTTCCCTGGGTTCGGTGTAATAGTCCGAACGCACTCCAGTCACCTGAAACCCGCTTTGTTCATAAAGGGCCCGGGCCGCCTCGTTCGAACGGCGGACCTCAAGATACACCGTATCCGAACCGGCACCGGCCGCATAGAGGAGAAACTTTTTCAGAAAAAGAGCCCCCAGCCCCTTCCGTCGAAAAGACGGATCCAGATAGATGTGGTGAATCTCCGCTTCATCCGCGACGAACCATGCCCCGAGAAAACCGACCAGACCGGGGCCTTTCGGACAGAACAGCCCGAAGTACCGGGCCACTGTCACCGTACGGACTTCGGACAGGAGCGCCTGACCCAGAAAGTAGTCCGCCCGGTCGTTTTCCGTCTGCCGGTTGAAAAACATCTCGAGAAGGTCCGGCCATGGTGGCACGTTCAGGCAAACCACCCGGAAATCCTCGGGTCGGACAGGTTCTTCAGACTGGCGCTCTTCCATACACCAATCCTACTTCATCAACGGGAAGATTGCGACGCTCCCATGCCAGGACGCCCTGAACCGAGGCCCGGGGGGGAAGCTCCTCTCCTTCTTTTCGGATCCACTCCATTCCTTCTGGAATGAACCGTTCCAGGATCGTCAGGCCGGGACCCACGATCCGGAGAGGACCTGACGGGAGCAGTTCGAGAACGCTGGACGGAGCCATCGGTCGGGGCCCCTGTTCCAGGGAAAACCCGGAGTCCCGGGTTCGATCCGGAGAAAGCTCGCCTGTCACGGAATCCCTTCGGAACAGCCCGGCCATCACCTGTCCCTGCCTGGCGTTGAGAACTGCCAGCAGCGCCCCTGCCGGGCTGTCCCGGTACTGACGGGCCAGCGTTTCAAACGGACTCAGGGACACGAGAGGAATCCCCAGTGCCCGGGACAACCCCATGGAGAAAAGATAGCCCACGCGAAGGGAGGTGTAGGCACCCGGCCCCGAAGAGCATGAGACGCGTTCGATCCGGTCGGCAGTCATCTCCCGGCCAAGCAGGAGAAGGTCCAGCGCGGGAGACAGAACTTCCGACGCCCCCCGGACCATCCGCATGGAGACTTCTCCCAGAACCTCATTGTCCTCCAGAAGCGCCATTCCCAGGATCTCTGTCGACGTCTCCACGGAAAGATGGATCATTTCCGTTCCTCCCTGAAGCTCCGGAACAGGGCGAGGGCCTCGTTCAATTCTCGGACGGGGTGAAGGCTCATCCCGGGAATCGAGAGCTTTCCCTTTCCGTCTCCCGAGGCGGAGACAATCGCCGGGATGACCGCATGGTGAAAGCCGTGCCTGACCGCTTCCTTCAATCGCTCCTCCGTTTCCGGGACCCTCCGGACCTCTCCCCCCAGTCCGACCTCCCCGAAAATCACCATGTCCGGGGGAAGCGGCGTGTCCCAGAGGCTTCCGGCAAGCGCCATCGCAAGCCCCAGGTCGAGCGCCGTCTCTTCCAGCGCGACGCCCCCCACCACATTGACATAGATGTCGGCCCCGGAGAGCGCAAGACCAAATCGCCGTTCCAGAACGGCGGCCAGAATGGTCAGCCTCGAACCTCCCACCCCCTGGGCGACACGACGGGGATTGGGGAAGGACGTGGGGGAAACCAGCGCCTGCAGTTCCACCAGAAGGGGACGGCTTCCCTCAAGGGAACTGACCACTACGGACCCCGGAAGTCTGGGCTTTCTCCCCTCCAGGAAGAAGGCCGACGCATTCTCCACTTCCCGCAACCCTGCCGAATCCATCTCGAAGATCCCCAGTTCGCGGGTCGGACCGAACCTGTTCTTGACCGTCCGGAGAAGCCTGACCGGGTGGGATCGGTCTCCCTCCAGGTACAGCACCGTATCCACCAGGTGCTCCAGGACCCTCGGACCGGCAATGACCCCTTCCTTCGTCACATGCCCGATCACCAGGACAGTGACCCCCGAACGTTTGGCCAGCTCCAGTAGAAGGGAGGCCGCCTCGCGCAATTGCCCGACCGATCCGGTGGCCAGTCCCATCGAACCCATCGAGATCGTCTGGATAGAATCCACGACCAGCAGATCCGGCTTCAGGAGGGCCACTTCACGGACGATGGATTCAAGGTCCGTTTCGGGAAGAAGATGGAGATCCCCGCCGGACTGCCGGAGACGGTCGTATCGCATCCGGATCTGCTCCGGAGACTCCTCCCCTGCGGCATAAAGCACTTTTCTCTTTCCGGCGATCCGGGAAACGGACTGCAGGATCAGAGTCGACTTGCCCACTCCTGGATCCCCGCCCAAAAGGACGAAAGACCCCGGAACAAACCCGCCGCCCAATACCCGGTCAAACTCTCCGAATCCGCTGGGAATCCGGGGCAGGAGAGACTCCCCGATCTCCTCCATCCGGAGCGAACGGGACGGACCGGACTCCCTCTCTCCCAGAATGGATTCCAGCCGGGTTTCGGGCGAGACGAGACTGATCAGCCCTTCCGGGGCATCCTGACAGGACGGGCAGAACCCCATCCA
>DAIEST010000149.1 GCA_027346125.1 Leptospirillum sp.
TGGTTTTTCCGGGTTTGAGTTCCGGAATGAAATAGTTCCGGCCCCGGGAGTCGTAGAGAATGAGCGGTTCGCCTGGGAGAAATGACATGCCGCGATTATACGGCGGGTTGTCCCGGGAAACAAGAAAGCGTTGCCGGGGGTGAACAGGTGAACCGGTTTTTTGAAATGAGGACCGGAACATGGTAAAATCTTGAAAAACAGTGCGGCTTAACAAGCCATCACCGCTTAACAGAACGGACGTCGCGCATGGAACACAGGCCAATCGCCTTCAGGTTTCAGCCCGGTGAAACGGTTCTTGTCACGATCAGCAACGAGCTTGGCCTGGTCGAGAGCCGGACACGCGGGTACTGGAAAGCCAATGAATATGATGTGATCATTCCTCCCGGAAATGGCCGTATGCGGGTCCGGGAAGAGAACCTCGACAAGGTTCCGAAAGAGCGATGGATCCGCTCCCTTGAGTCCATGGCGGGTATCGACAAGATCCCGTCGATCATCAAGGATGCGACTCACAGGCCTCCGCAGACTCCGCTTCCCCCCAAGAAATAATTTTCTCGCCGATCCGCTCGGGCGGTTCCGGGGGAGTGCCCCGTGTCTGGGGGCAGGCAATTCCGGTGTATGAGGCGACTCCGATCCCTGCCGAACGGGCAGGGGTCGGAATCGTCGGGCTGCTGTGCCGGGAAGCGCCCTCTTCCCGGGGGGCCGGCAGGATCCCGTTTCCCCCGGACATGGCTCCGACCGTACCGCTCCACTGTTTCCCGATCCAGGGGGATCGGGATTGTTCCGTTCCTGCGCCCACCCAAGTGGGCGGTATTGTGAGCCCTTATCGATATCGGTCACCTGCACGATGAGGGTTCACACCACCCTTTTGAACGGGTCCGACAATGAAAACTTCCCTCCGGACGATTCCGGGAACCTCCATCGCCATGCTGTTTGCGTTTGCCGGGGCTGCTTTTCTCATGATCGGCCTCTACCTGAATTTCCGGATCAAGGAACAGCATATCCGTCAGGAGCAGGACTCCTTCTCCAGCGCTTATTACGACCTTCAGTCCGCCAGGCGGGTACTGTCTTCGATCAACATCGAACTTGCGAGCCGACTGGCAGGAAGTTTCGATGCCCGGGGCAATGGCCAGATGGAGGGGTTTCTGGCCCAGGGGAAAGCGGTCGTTCACGATCTGGCCGGGAGAGATCGCCTCTTTGCCGCTTCCGAAAAAAAATCCGTCGACCAGATCGAAAACCGGTACTACGCGCTTTCGGAGATCCTGGACCGCTCCGTTTCGGGAGAAAAGCCCTTCCTGTCGCCCGCTTTCTACATCGATTACCTGAATCTCGAGAATGCGATCGATACGGCGATGATCTTTCTCGGCAACCGCATACAGTCGGATAACTCCATTCTGGGCAGACTTCAGGTCAGGACCGCATCCGAGCAAAGGATTTCCGGACTGTTGGCCGGAACGCTCCTTCTGGGAGAAGCCGTTCTCTTCGGTCTGGTTTTCTTTGTCTATAAAAGTGCCGGGTACACACGGATGGAAAAGGCGGTCCGTACCCTGGAAACCTTTCGTATCGAAAACAAGATGCTGGAACTGTTGGTCACGCACCTTCCCGATCTCATTTTCCTGAAGAGCGGGGGAGAAGGGCGCTGGGAGGTCCTGAACCCGGAAGGAAAAAGCTTCCTGGGACTGGATGAGGAGTCGTCCTGGAAAGGCAGGACCGATGCCGAGGTGGTGGAGCGTTTTCCGCGATTGAAAAATGTGCTGGACGTCAGTATGGAGACGGATCGGGCTGCGTGGAACAAAGGGATGCGCCGGGACTCCGTGGAACAGATCGTTCATCCCCTGACCGGAAAGACGCATTCTTTCTCGATGACCAAGATCCCGCTGTTCCTTCCGGATGGACAAAAGGACCATCTGCTGGTGATCGGCCGGGACATTACGGAAATTCTCGAAGAGAAAGAGGTCATGCTCCGGCAGAGGGAATGGTACCAGACACTGTTTTCCATGGTCGGGGAACCGTTGCTCCTTTCCAGGCTCTCTCCCGACGGAGCGCTGGACACCATCCTGGAAGCCAACCCGGCGGCAAGTCGCGTTTACGGGTATTCGGCGCCGGAGCTTCATCGGATGACCATGCTGGATCTGCTCTCTCCATCGGAACACGAACACTGTCTCGGGGAAATCTTTCCCCGACTCCTGGCCGAAGGCCACTACGATTATGAGTCCGTTCACCGATCGCGGGAAGGCCGGGACATCCTGGTCGATCTTTCCGCCAGGATTCTTGAACGGGACGGGAATCGTTTCCTGCTCACGCTTGTGCACGACAAAACGCTCAAGGAACGGGAAAAGGTGATCGAACGGATGCTGGCGACCGCCGATCGGCAGGTTCTTCTGGGGAAAAATCTGCAGGTCGTTCTCGATGGACTCTGTGACGCCCTGGTCGAGTTCTTTCCCTTCATGTACCTGGGAATCCTGAGAAAGGAGCCGGGAGGGAGCACCAGACTGGTCGCGGGAGACGTCAAGGGGAAGATCCGCTATG
>DAIEST010000155.1 GCA_027346125.1 Leptospirillum sp.
TGGATGGCCCTGGCCAGTTCCATCACATCTCCCATGACTGCGGTTGCAGTCGGTTCGGCACCGGCACCTCTTCCGTAGAACAGTGCGGGTCCCAGTGCCTCCCCCGTCACTTCCACCGCATTGAATACCCCATCGACTTCCGCAAGCATGGAATCTTCCGGAAGAAAGGCCGGATGAACACGAAGATCGATCTTGGAACCATGGTCCTTTGCAATTCCCAGAAGTTTCAGTGTGTATCCCAGTTCCCGTCCGAAATCGATATCGACAGTCTGAATCCCGCGAATCCCTTCCACGGGAATCTCCTCAAAGGGTATGGGAGATCCGAAGGAAAGAGTTCCGAGGATGGCAAGCTTGTGGGCGGCATCCATCCCGTCAATGTCCAGGGACGGATCGGATTCTGCGTATCCCAGCGACTGGGCATCCTTCAGGACAGTTTCAAAGTCCAGATGCTCATAGGTCATGCGGGTCAGGATATAGTTGCATGTTCCGTTGATGATTCCCCTGATGGAAAGGATACGGTTCCCACCGATCCCTTCCCGAAGGGATCGGAGAATAGGGATTCCTCCACCGACGGCGCCCTCGAACGCAAGATCCGTCCTGGAGGCGTGGACCGCCGCAAAGAGCTCTTCCCCATGGAGGGCCAGCAAGGCCTTGTTGGCTGTCACGACCGACTTCCGTTCTTTGATCGCGTCCAGCAGCAAGGTGCGTGCCGGTTCGATTCCTCCCATCAATTCGATCACAATCTGGATTTCCGGATCCCGAATGACTTCCAGTGGATCCGTTGTCAGTCGGATCCCCGCATGCTCCTGACCAACCTTTCGCTCAATGCCCCGGTCGGCAATGGTTTTGAGTTTCAGAGGAAATCCCAGTCTGCGTTCTAGTAGTTTCTGCTCCTGAAGGAGGAGATTGAAAAAACCGGTTCCGACGGTTCCCAATCCGATCAGTCCGAGGATGACCGGTTTGCTTCGAGGTTGAGCTGTCATGAACATCCTTGCAAAAGGCCAATTGCCAACGACTGGTTCTGGTTTCCGGATCCGCTGGCCCGATGGATAGAACGGTTTTCCGGTGTTTGCCTATTGCATGAATGGATTCTTCATTGGAAGGGGAATCGTTTTCCCTTCATCAAGGAGAACATTCCGGTAGGCCCTGAAATAAGCGGCGACGGGAGCGTTTTCCCAGTCGGACGTTCCGGAAGCCGGAAGGTTGAACACCAGAATCTGGAGTTCCCTGTCCTTGTAATCCCAGATCAGGACCGCATCGTGCGGAAGCTGGATCCCTTTCTTCTCCTTCAGTTTCCGGGAGTGAATCACGCGGGGCTGGATCCCTTGCAACTCGTGAGGAAGTACATCCCTGACCGTCCAGTAAGGCTTACTCCTGATCCCCGTGTAGGGGGCCGTGACGAGAATCGCCATCAGACGGCTTTTCCGAAATTCGAACTGGAATTCCGGGGAATATTTTCCATTCGAAAGCCGGAAGGGAGAGAAAAAGAAATAATGGTCCCGGGGATGGGCGTCAAAGTCTGTGTAGATTCCACAGGGGAGTGCCGTTGATGCCCCCTCCCGGGGTGCCAGTTTCGGGTCTCCCTTATGGAAAACAGTCAGTACCTTCTCGGGAGAATCTCCCAGACTCCAGCTCCATGCCCAGGAGTTTTCTGTGTGGGAGAATGCGGCAAGTGTTCCAAGAACTGTTCCCAGAAGGATCTTCGGCAGGATCCCTTTCAGGCCTTTTTCAGTTTTCATCCCAGTTCTCCTACTTCAGCTTTTTCGGTCCGGGCCAGGAACCTCTTGATATTCATCGTGGCCTGACGAATCCTGTTTTCATTCTCTACCAGGGCGAAGCGGACATATTCGTCCCCTTCGGAGCCAAATCCGATCCCCGGGGAAACGCCAACCCGGGCTTCCGACATCAGGAGTTTGGCAAATTCAAGCGAACCGGTATGCCTGTACATTGCCGGGATCCTTCCCCAAAGGAACATGGACCCCTTGGGCATCGTCACCCCCCACCCGGCCCGGTTGAGGCCATCTACAAGAACTTTGCACCGTTTTTCATAGATATTCGATATCTGGGCAGGAATCCCGTCCATCTGGTTTAACGCCAGGATACTGGCAATCTGGATAGGTTGAAACATTCCGTAATCGAGATAGCTCTTGAGACGGGTCAACGCACCCACGATCTGGCTGTTTCCGACAAGAAAACCGACCCGCCATCCTGGCATATTGTAGGATTTCGAGAGCGTGAAGAACTCCGCGCCCACTTCCCTCGCCCCTGGAACAGCGAGGAAGCTCGGTGCCTTGTATCCTCCGAACGTGATATCCGCATAGGCCAGATCGTGGATGACAAAGAAGCCCCGTTCATGAGCCAGCGCTACCACTTTTTCAAAAAAGCCGTCCTCGACTGTCAGCGTCGTGGGGTTGTGCGGATAACAAAGAAGGACCGCCTTCGGATACCCCCCCGTTTTTTCAAGGGCCTCCATGAAGTCTGTCCACGAATTGCGGTCGGGATGCATCGGGAAGGAACAGACTTCGGCTCCTGCCATGGCAAAGCTGAATGCGTGAATCGGGTAAGTCGGGTTCGGGACAAGAACCTTGTCGCCACGATCGATCGTGGCAAGCGCCAGATGGGCGATTCCTTCCTTTGACCCGATCGTGACCACTGCCTCGCAATCAGGGTTCAGGAGGACTCCATAGTGTCGCAAGTACCAGGAGCAGATCGCCTCACGGAGCTTGGGAATGCCCTTGGAAGCGGAGTACCGGTGGTTCCTCGGATTTCTCGCAGCCTCGACCAGTTTTTCGACAATGGGCGGGGGGGTGGGAAGATCGGGATTTCCCATTCCGAGATCGATGATATCTTCTCCCCGCCTCCGGAATTCGACCTTCATCTCGTTCACGATGCTGAAAACATACGGTGGAAGCTGATTGATACGCTTGAATTCCATACACTGCTTTCAAGAAATTGGGCGAAATGCGCCTGGTTCTTATCCTGTTTTCGATCCGGGAGCATTTCCTGACCCATCAGGATTCCAAGACCGGATACCGGCACCGCCGGACTGATTTTCTCTTTCTTAGGGACAAAATCGCTTATCGGCCTGCTTGTCTCTATAATATCCCCGAAGGCATGGAAAATAAACCGCTGCTGTCAGCGTCCAATTGCTCCACCAGGCATCTGACGCGATGGACTCGGGAAATGCGCGGACAGGATTCTTCACATATCCTTTATAATAAAGTCTTCGCTCCAGATGTCCTCTGTCCCGAATTCCGATTTAGGATTGGCCCCAAGCCTCCCGGTCGGTTTTTGGAGGACATTTTTTAAGATTCAGACCCACTCCCATTCGATCAGGTCATCTTCGACCCCTTGTTTCCCAAGAACAAACTCCTGCCGTTTGGCCGAACATGCCGGGCCGTCAAGGGGGTCCCGGAGAGATTTGCATGGGAATCATTGACTGTCAACGACTTCACTGCCACCTCTTCAGAAATGCCCCCTTCCGCACCTGTCCGGCTCTTTGTGCGGAAGACCTTCCGTTTTCCCGAGTCCGGACTTTCGTCTCAGGCCGAACTGAACAGTTCCTGGCATTGCCCCCGAATCCGGGACAGGAATTCCAGGGACCCGGCATCCACCGCCAGTTTGAGAACGAGCGTCCGGGCATGCCGCACGATCCGCCCCGCCATGGAAAAGAGCTTCCATCGGACAGTTCTCAGTGTCCACGTCAGGCCGGAGGCCGGAAGAAGATCCCGTTTGAACCCCACGAACAGGTTGTAGGCCAGGACCCCGACCCGGAAGAACACCGCATTCGCGTGCAGGTCACCGGTGGGCATGTAACCCGCCCCCACCCCGTTCTTGAGTTCCTTGAAGAAGTTCTCGAAATGGCCTCTCTGCTGGTGCCAGACCAGCACCTGTTTCGGACTCCATTCCGGTCCGAAATTGGTCGCCACCACCCAATAGCGGTAGGAGACCATATTCCTGAACAGGGGGGTGGTGGAGCGCTCCCGTACCCGCTTCACGATCAACCGGAACGCTTCCGGGGTGTCTTCCATCGCATGGAGTGTTTCCGCCACCTCGCAGGGCTCTGCCAGAACCGCCCCGCTTCCGGAACGGGTGACAGGCGTCCAGTCCTTCTCGTCGATCCGGTTGATCAGCTCCATGACGGCGCTGTTCTTGTCTGCCGTGATGGTCCACTGAACCCCGTCCTCCTCCAGAGCATTGATCAGTTCGGCGTTGTAGGACGCGCTGTCGGCCCGCACTCGGGCCACCGTCTT
>DAIEST010000159.1 GCA_027346125.1 Leptospirillum sp.
ATGGCCTCAGCGCGCAATGCGAACCCAAGCGCTTCTATCCGCCCGATCAGGCGACCCTGTCGGTGACGAACGCCAGCCAGGCGTTCAGTCAGACGTTCCCGACTCCAGGAAAACTTCGGCCAACTTTTGAGTTGGTGAATATATTGCGTCACTGTATTCTCCGCATTTATGCGGATATTATGGCGTTTATTCTCCGCAAATGCAATATATTCTCTGCATCGGGGCTGGCAGGGCGAATGGAGTTGTCGGGATTCCTTTGCGGTGTTTCCCTCTGGGTCATATTGTTGCGTGGGCCTGGGTGGAGTAAAGGCGCCCCGGTGCCCGATTTCTTCTGAAACGTTCCGGGATGAAGCTCGCTCTTGACTCTTCATCAGCCTGAAGACATACTTCTTAGCACAATTCGAAGGGAAGACTGAAAGATCTGTTCGTCGAACTGTTGCGTTTTTCGTGAGCCTCGAACCGGGGTTTCCGCGTTAACCATGGAAGCTCCGCTGGTGATGGCGGAGAGCAGTCGCTTTCGTCGCCTGCAACTCCCGGGTGAGTATGGCTGGCGAGGTCCGATGATCGTTTCATCGAGTTCGTGCTGCGGTGTTTCCCGGTCATGAATCCCTGGCGTGTCGCCAGGCCCCTTCTCATCATCCTGGAAAGGTTGTATCGTACATCCATGTGTCATAATTTTGACGGTTCCCCTTCCCGCGATGATGCCGGGTGTGCTTCGGGGGAGCGGGTTCTGCCGTGTCTCCCTCTCCCATCCAAAGAAAACGGACGGGGACCTGTCCGGATATCCATGCGGCCTTTCTTTCCATTCCTGTTTCCAATCGTGGGGGAATACTGCACATGACCCTGCCTCTCGGCCCTTCCCATCTTCGGGAAGGGGGACATATGGTGGATTTTCACGGATATTCCCTTCCGATTCGGTTTGCGACGATTCTTTCGGAAAGCGCCGCCGTCCGGGAGCGTTCCGGCATCTTCGACATCAGTCATATGGGACACTTCGAAATACGGGGAACCGGTGCGGTTTCCTCCGTGAATCGCCTCCTGACTTCCAATCTTGAAGCGGTCGAATCCGGGAAAGCGCTTTATGGGCATCTTCTCGACGAATCCGGCGGCGTCATTGACGACATCATGGCCTACCGGTTCGGGGAGGACCGCGTCGACCTGGTCGTCAACGCGTCCAACAGGGAAGCGGATCTGGAGTGGGTGACCCGCCATCTTTCCCCGGGGACGGGCATTGTGGACCATTCGCCGGAACATGTCGGCTGGGCGTTGCAGGGGCCCGAATCCGAGGAGGTCATGGGATCCGTCCTTCCCGACCTGTGCCGGATGAAACGGCGCGAGGCCCGGACTGTCGCATGGGGGGGGTCGTCTTTCCTTGTCAGCCGCACCGGATATACCGGAGAGGACGGCTGGGAATTCTTCGGTCCCGCCCGGTCCGGCGTCGATCTCTACGAAACCTTCCTCCATGCGGGAAAGGAATCGGGAAAGCTGTCCCCGTGCGGACTCGGTGCCCGGGATCTGCTCCGGCTCGAAATGGGCTACCCCCTCTATGGGCAGGAGCTGACCAGGGAGGTCAATCCTTTCGATGCCCGGCTGGATTTCGCGGTTTCCAGGTCCAAGGGGTTCTTTATCGGTCGCGATGCGATCCTTTCGGAGGACGGGACGCCCCGGATCCTTTCCGGTCATCCCGTCCTGGTCGGCTTTCTTCTCCAGGAAAAGGGGATTCCCAGGACGGACTGCATTCTCGAGACCGGGGGCGGAAATCCGGTCGGAAAGGTGACCTCCGGCGGATACTCCCCCCGAGTGGGAGGCGGGTTTGGCCTGGGGTTCGTGGACAGGGTTTTTGCGGAGGAGTTCCGGCGCGGCGCGAAAGCCAATGTCCGCATTCATGGAAATCTCCACCCGATCAGGCCGGGGAGTTGGCCTTTTGTCCAGAGCGGCCTGACGAAGACGTTGCGGAAACAGTAGAGTATGCCCGTGAGAAACATGCGGGAGAAACGAGTGGAGCTTGTCGATCGATCGTTTGTGAAACGGAGGGGATCCTGATGCCACCCGCAAGGCGTTATACCAAAACACATGAATGGCTTGTCCAGTCGGAGAGTCCGGAAGCATGGAACGTGGGCATCTCCGATTTTGCCCAGCAGGAAGTCACCGACGTGGTTTTTGTCGAACTCCCCAAGGTCGGCCGCCAGGTTCCGCGTGGCGGAGAAGCGGCCATCATCGAATCGGTGAAAGCGGCATTTTCCATCTATTCCCCGGTCGGCGGGACGATTCTGGCCGTCAATCATGCGCTCGACGGCGATCCGGGCCTCCTGAACCGGGATCCCTACGGACAGGGCTGGATCTTCCGCATTCAGCCCAGCGACCTGTCCGAACTGGACCAGTTGATGGACGAGCATGCCTACGAACAGTTCCTGAGCGAAGGCGGAGGTCATCCGGAGCATGGCTGACTTCACGCCCCACACAGTGGAAGAGACTCGGGAAATGCTCGAATTTCTGGGTCTTTCCTCGTTGCAGGATCTGGTCCGGAACTATCCCGTGGAGCAGACGTTTCCCCTGCTTCCCCTCGCCGGTTCCGGCATGACGGAGAGGGAGGTCCTTCGGGAAGTGGAGGGATGGGCCCGGAAGAACGCGGGAGCTTCTTCCGTCGTGGTGTTCCGGGGTGCCGGCTCCTATGAGCATTTCATTCCGGAAGCCGTTCCGGCCCTGATCGGCAGGGGAGAGTTCCTGACCTCCTATACGCCCTATCAGCCGGAGGCCTCCCAGGGCCTCCTCCAGGCCATCTTCGAGTTCCAGACCGCCGTCAGTTCCCTGTTCGGGATGGATCTCTCGAACGCTTCCCTGTACGACGGGGCGACCGCTGCGGCGGAGGCCTGTCTCGTGGCGCTGCGCCATACGGGACGACCGACCCTTCTGGTTTCGGAGGGACTCGACCCTGCGGTCGTTTCGGTGATCAGGACCTATGTCGAAGGGGTTGGGTGCCGCCTTGTGCGGGTGCCGATGTCCGGAGGACTGACCAGGATGTCCGATCTGGAGCCCCTTCTGTCGGAGGATGTCGCGGCGTTCATCGGATCGATTCCGACCTTCTGGGGAACGGTGGAGGATTTTTCGGGTTTCCGGGAGGCTCTCTCCGGAAAGGGGGCGTTGTTCCTTCTGCATGCGAATCCTCATTCCCTTTCCCTTCTCCGTTCTCCTGGCGAATGGGGGGCCGATCTGGCAACGGGAGAGGGACAGCCGCTCGGCATCCCCATGATGGGAGGGGGACCGTACCTCGGGCTCATGACGGCCTCGCGGAGTTTCATGCGAAAGATCCCCGGCCGCCTCGTGGGGCAGACGGTGGACCGGGAAGGCCGGGTGGCGTACGTTCTGACGCTTCAGGCGCGGGAACAGCACATCCGGCGAGAGAAGGCCAACTCGAACGTCTGTACCAACGAGACCCTTCTGTCCCTGGCGGCCCTGATCTATCTCTCTCTCCTGGGTCCCGAGGGTTTTCGGGAGGCGGGCGCTTCCTCCCACGCCAACGCGATGAAGCTCCGGAAAGGTCTGTCGGAGATCGACGGGATACGGATCCTTCATCCGGATGTCCCCCATTTCCACGAATTTCTGGTCGAATACCCCATGCCGGCAAGAGAGGTCAGCCGCATGCTTCTTTCCCGGGGATACCTGGGCGGGTTGCCGCTGGAAGGGTATTCCGGGCCAGGAGGGCCGAACAGGATGCTGTGGTGTGCCACAGAGGTCCGGACCGGCGCGGAGATCGACGGAGTCCTTTCCGCGTTGCGGGAGATCATGTCGGGGAGGACGGGGAAATGAAGGAAGCCAGTGTCGTGAGCCCGTCCGGCGCTTCGGGGACAGCCGGAACCCGTCCTGAAATGGAGCCCTCTCTCTGGAGTCTTTCCCGATCCGGCGCGAGGGGGGTCCGCCCTGTCTCGACTCCTGTTCCGGGAGATCCGCCCGGGTTGCCCCCGCATCTGCTCAGGGAACGGCCTCTTGGGCTTCCCGAACTCTCGGAACTGGAAACGGTCCGTCACTTTACGCATCTCTCCCACCTTTCCAGGGGAGTGGACACCCACTTCTATCCGCTCGGGTCCTGCACGATGAAATACAACCCGAAAGTGATGGATCGCGTCCCGGCCCTGTCCGGTTTTTCCGACTTGCACCCCCTGACGGATGAAGAAGGGATGCAGGGTTTCCTCGAGGCGTTGTGGACCCTTTCGGAACTGTTGAAGGAAGTTCTCGGGATGGATGCCGTCACATTGGCTCCGGCGGCCGGCGCCCATGGAGAGCTGACGGGGATTCTGCTGGCGCGGAAATACTTCGGAAGCCGGAACGAGTCCCATCGTACGGAAATCCTGGTTCCCGACTCCGCCCACGGGACCAATCCCGCCAGTGCCGCGATGGGGGGATTCACGGTGCGGACCGTTCCCTCCAACCCTTCGGGACACATCGATCTCGAGGCCCTGGACAAGACCCTGTCCGACCGGACGGCCCTGGTCATGATCACCGCGCCCAGCACTCTCGGCCTCTTTGAGGAGGAACTTTCCGAGGTGGTCAGGAGAGTCAGGGCAAAGGGAGCCCTTCTTTATATGGACGGCGCCAACATGAACGCTTTCCTGGGAGTGCTTCGTCCCGGAGATCTGGGCTTTGACATCGTCCATATCAACACCCACAAGACATTGGCGACCCCCCACGGCGGCGGAGGTCCCGGATCCGGTCCGGTGGGGGTCAAGGCGTTTCTGGCCCCCTTTCTTCCGAATCCCCGGGTCGTTCGCTCCGGTGACCGGTTTCATGTGGAGGAGTCTTTGGATTCGGTCGGGAGGATCCGCTCGTTCCTGGGTTCGTCCGGCGTTCTTCTGCGCGCGCTGGCCTACATGCGGATGCTGGGCGAGGACGGCCTCAGGAAAGTCGCGCTGTATGCGCTCCTGAACGCCAACTATCTCCGGAAGAAGCTGGAAGGGGTCCTTCCCGGAACGGGAGAGGGACTCTGCACCCATGAGTTTGTCCTGTCCGCCAGGTCGCTTGAGAAAAGCGGAATTCACGCCATCGATCTCGCGAAAGCCCTTCTCGACGCGGGCTATTACGCGCCCACCGTCTACTTTCCCCTGATTGTGCCGGAGGCGTTGATGATCGAACCGACGGAATGCGAATCCCGGGCGATGCTTGACCGGTTTGCGGAAGACTTCATCCGGATCGTCGGTTTGTCCCGGACGGATCCGGACGCGCTTCATCATGCCCCCTCCAGAACCCCCGTTTCCCGTCCGGATGAGGTGCGTGCGGCCCGGGACCCCATTCTTGCGGACCCGTTGCGTGATCTCCGGCGATAGCTCTTTGCCCCGGTTTTCCCGTTCCAGGAGGATTTCCCTTCTGGACGATCTGGCCCGTGGTGCCTCAGGCCAGATGGCGGTCGACACGCTCCTGATGACCCGGGCGGGAAGGGGCTGGGAGGGGCTTCTCCGGATTTACGATTTTCATGGGCCCTGTGTCACGATCGGCAGGACGTTCAGGGGAGAGTTGCCGTCGTCCTGGCTCGATCTTTGCCCGGAAGTGGCGGTCCGTCCCACGGGGGGAGGCGCTGTCCTGCATCTGGAGGATCTCTGTTTCAGCTTTTTCCTGTCTCCCCGGCCATCGTTTGGAGCAAAGCCGTTTTACCGGATTTTTCATGGCTGGCTGAACCGCTTTCTGGAAACGTTGTCCGTTTCGGCCTCCTGTGCGGGGCAGGTCGTTTCTTCTGGAGGCCAGACGGCTCATGGTGTATGCTTTGACCAGCCTGTTCCAGGCGATCTGCTTTCGGATGGCCGCAAGGTGCTGGGAGGGGCTCTCCGGATTTCCGGGCGGACTCTTCTCTACCAGGGCAGCCTTTCTGTCCCGGGCTATCGGAAGGACGACCTGAAGACGGCATTTCGGGAATGGTACCCGGCACAGGGAGAGCGGATGCTCGCGGAATCCCTGCTGACGGGGCCGGGTCGGGTTGCGGGCGATTCTTGTGCGGAAGGGAGCCTCTCATGTCGCGCATGATCAAGATGGATCTGGACATTGCACAGCCGGGGGCCACGATCGTCCAGGACGTCAAGGATCAGTTGGGCCGGCTGCTGGTCAAGGCTCCCCGTGTGCTCGACTCCGACCTCAAGCGGGTTCTTCTCCTTCGCGGGATCAGGGAGATCCTGGTCCAGGACAGTTCCGGTCATGAAAAAGAAGAGTGGAACCATCTCCTGGAAAAAGAGAAGGAAGAGATCCGCAGACGGTTCTCCCGGTTGCCCGATACGCCGGAGACGCGCAGGATTGTGGAACTGTTCGTCAAGGCATTTGAAGAATTTGCGGAAGAGTCCGAGAACGGTGTCCTTCCATCCTAGCCTGTCGGTCGTGTACGGAGGAGAAAAGTGGAGAAGCCGTGGGTTCCGGATCTGGCCGACTTTTCCAGGAGGCTCAAGAAGTACGAAACCCTTCCCGCCGCCTCTCCCGTTATCCG
>DAIEST010000163.1 GCA_027346125.1 Leptospirillum sp.
CGCATGCAAGATCCTCTGGGGGTCAAGGTTTGAAGTGGCGGGTTACTGGGATAGAATAACGGGAAAGCATCCATCCTGAAGCCCGTCAAGAACGACTGATGACAGACAGAGGTCTGGCCTTTTTCTCGGGGACGGGCTCGACCGGATTCTGTCCGGACCGCCTCTAAAAACAGACAGATGGAGTGCGATCAACAATCGCCTGCGGCGTTCCGGCTGTCGCACCCTGAGTCCATGGCGACGAAACCTCCGACAATGGAGCCTTTGCGATGACCACCGGCAGGAAAGGAAACTCTTCCGGGTCTGCCTCCTTCAGCATCCCTCCCTTCCGACTTTCTCCCCGTGGCGTCAAGAGGGGGTTCCCGGTGGGGATCTGTCTTCTCACATCCCGGGGAGAGGTCCTTTCCCAGACCCCTTCCTATGCTGAAATCCTGGGCGAACTCAGTCTTTCCGGAACGGGAGAATCTCCGGTTTCTCTTCAGGACGCCATCTTGTCCTTTGCCCGCCTTCCTGTCCGGGGAAAGGAGCGCCGGCATCGATATACGGCGTTCGATGCCGGTGGGCTGGCGCACATTGTCGACTGCCAGGTTTTCCCCGTGTCGACCGGAAATCTCCATGATGGAGGGCTTCTGATCCATATTCAGGATGTGACCGACCTCGAGTCTCTTGCACAGGAAACTCTTGCGGTCAGCCGCTATCAGGATGTCCTGGGGAATATCGCCCATCTTGCCGTAAACGGGGCGTCCATGAAGGACGTGGCGGATTTCGCCTCCCGAGAGACGGCCCGGGCGCTGGACGTCGAGTTCTGCAAGATCCTGATCCCGGGAGACTCGGATCCCCTGTTGCATCTTCTTTCCGGGGTCGGATGGCGAAAGGGCCTTGTGGGAACGTATGTCCAGGAGGGCGGCATCCATTCGCAAGCGGGATTTGCAATCAGGGAGAGAAAGCCGATCATCGTGGAAGACATGCTTTCCGAAACGAGGTTTTCCCCTTCGAGCCTCCTTTCGGATCACAAGGTCCGATCGGGGGTGAGCGTTCCGATGATGTTCCATGAGCAGGTCCTGGGCGCCATGAGTGTCCACACCCTCTCCAAACGCAAATTCGACGACCGGGAGATCGGCTTTCTCGAGACCGTGGCCAATACTTTTGCGACCATTCTGGAGCGATGGAAGCGCGAGGAAACACAGCTGTCCCTCTACAAGAGGCTTTTTGCCCAGCTTCAGGACGGAGTCATCCTGACCGATATCCATGGAACCATTCTGGAATGGAATCCGGCCATGGAGCGCATGTCTGGCTGGTCCCGACAGGAGACGATCGGAAAAACTCCCGCTCTCCTGTCTTCCGGCAGGCAAGGCCCTGATTTCTACCACCTTCTCTGGAAGACTCTCCTTTCCGGAAAAGCCTTCGTGGGCCGTTTCATCAACCGGCGAAAAGACCATACGGAGTTTCTCGTCTGGGAAAACATCAGTCCCGTCATGGATCCCGACAACACGATCCACTATTTTCTCGCGATCCTGACCGACCTGTCCGAGAGGGAAAAACTTTTGGAAGCTCTTCGACACACAGAACAGATAAAGCTTGTAGGCCAGCTTTCCGGCGGGCTTCTGCACGAGATCCGCAATCCCCTCATCGGAATGGGAAGCCTGGCCGAACATATCGCCAACTCCAGGAATCTTCCGGAAGAGTTTCGAAGGCAGGCGCACCTGATCGCCGACGAAGCCCGACGGATCGACGACCTCCTCGGATCCCATCTTTCCGAACTGCGGCCCAAGACATTCGACTTCCATCTGCTTGACCTCGAAGAGCTGGTCCGGGATGCCCAATCCCTTCTTCAGCAGGCGTTCCGGAAGGGGGATGTCCTCTTCGTCCTTGAATCGGAAGAATCCCTTCCTCCGGTCGAAGGGGCTCGCGGGCCCCTTCAGCAGGTTTTTCTCAATCTGATGATGAACGGGCTCGATGCCATGCCCGAAGGCGGGACGCTAACGCTTCGCCTCCTGGGGACCTGTCTCAAGAACCGGAAGGGGCTCACCGTCGTCATTGAGGATTCGGGGAAGGGAATTCCCGAATCGGTTCTGAAAAGACTGCACGAACCTTTTTTCACTCACGGAAAGGCCAAGGGAGTCGGGCTGGGACTGGCCATCAACCGGGATATCGTCGACCGGCACGAAGGACAGGTCACGATCGAGAGTCCGAAAGGCCAAGGTGTTCGCGCAACGGTCTGGCTGCCGCTAAAACAGGAGGGAAAATGATCTCGAACGTTCTGTTTGTCGAGGATGAAGCATCGATCCGGGAGTCCTTTTCCCTGAGACTGTCAGAGAAAGGGTATGTTGTCCAGACAGCTCGCAATGGAGAGGAGGGAATCCGCGTCCTTCAGAAGACCCCGCCCGACATCCTGATTCTCGACATGGTCATGTCCGGCATGTCGGGACTCGATGTCCTCAAGGAGGTCCGGGCCTCCGACCTGGACATTCCCGTCATCCTCCTGACCGCGCGCGGTACGGTCAAGGACGCAGTGGAGGCGATGAGACTGGGCGCGTTCGATTTCGTGACAAAAAGCATCGACATGGACGAACTCTTTCTTTCCCTGGCCAATGCATCGCGTTTTCTGACCCTTTCCCGGGAAGCCCGTTACTGGACGGGACGTGAATCGGAACGGTACGCACTCGAACGCATGGTGGCCGAAAGCGCTTCCAGCCTGCGGCTCAAGAGGCAGATCAGGGATCTGGCGGACAATGATCAGGTAACCGTCCTTCTGCAAGGAGAGACGGGGAGCGGGAAGGAATATATCGCAAAGATCCTTCATTACAATGGACCCAGCGGCGACCGCCCTTTCATCGAAGTGGATTGCCCGGCCATACCGGCCGAACTCTTCGAGAGCGAGCTGTTCGGATATGAAAAAGGATCCTTTACAGGAGCGGTGGGACGCAAGGTCGGCTTGGTCGAACTTGCGGAAGGAGGGACGGTCCTGCTGGACGAGATCGGAGATCTTCCCCTGCCCCTTCAGGCCAAGCTTTTGCGGGTCATCGAGGAACGGACCATCCGCAGGGTAGGCGGAGGGGCCCAGCTTCCGGTCAATGTCCGCTTCATGGCGGCCACCCACCGCGATCTTCGTCTCGCCGTCAAGAACGGGAGTTTTCGGGAAGACCTGTTCTACCGGCTCAACGTCGTCAGCATTGCCATCCCACCCCTGAGGGAGCGGCGCGAGGATATCATTCCGATCGCCGAAAAGTTCCTCTACAAGTCGGCGCAGATTTTTCGCAAGAAAGTTCGCCAGATTTCCCCGGATGCGAAAAATCTGCTCATCAGGTACGCCTTTCCGGGAAACATCCGGGAACTGTCCAACCTGATCGAACGAGCTGTCCTGTTCTGTCCCGGGAATCAGCTGGAAGTCGGACATTTTCCTTCCGACCTTCGATGCGATCCGTCTGAGGGGACCGAGCCGTCCCGTCCTGATGTGATCATTGACGAAAAACTTCTGTCCATTCCCTTTCGAATCGGACAGGACTCCCTGGAAGATCATGAAAGGCGCCTGATCGCCAATGTGCTCGATCGTTCGAAAGGCAAAAAGACACAGGCAGCGGAATGGTTGGGAATCAGCCG
>DAIEST010000178.1 GCA_027346125.1 Leptospirillum sp.
GAGGACTATCCCCGCGGGGCCCGGGAAGGCCGCTACAGGGAGGCCGGACTTCCAGGGCTTCCCTTTAAAGACAGGGAGTTCGGACTGGCCCTCTGCTCCCACTACCTCTTCCTCTACAGCCCGCATCTCGCGGAGGAATTCCACCTTCAGTCCATCCGGGAACTGTGCCGCGTCGCCGGGGAAGTCCGCATCTTCCCGGTTCTGGAACTGGGGGCGATCCGCTCCCGGCATCTGGATCCGGTCATCGACCGGCTTTCCCGGGAAGGATACCGGATCGCCCTCGAAGAGGTTCCCTACGAATTCCAGCGGGGAGGAAACCAGATGATGCGGGCAAGCCGACAATGACGGAGCCGGGCGCCGGTTCAGACGCACCGAAATCCCGGGACCACCGGCCGGAATTTACCGTTCACGAGGTCCGCTCCGGCCCGGAGACCTTTCTGACCAACGCTTTTCTGATCGAAACCTCCCGCTCTCTTGTCGCCGTGGATGCGATGATGACCGTTTCGGACGCCCGGATGCTCCGCCGCTGTGCGGACAGGATCGGAAAACCGCTGGAGGCAGTGCTCATCACCCACGGACATCCCGATCACTACAACGGAGCGGGGACACTCCTCCGGGGAGTCCCGGGAGTTCCCGTCATCGCCACAGAGGGCGTCGACCGGGCGATGCGACGGATCGACGACGCCAAAGAGATCCAGTGGAAACCGGTCTTCGGAGAAGATTGGCCCAAAAACCGGGTCTTTCCCGACCGGTTCGTCCGGGACCGGGAAACGGTGCTTTTGGGCGGGGTCCCCTTCACGGTCCGGGAGATGGGACCGGGGGAATCCCACTGGGATCTTTGCTGGATCGTCGGAAGTTCCTTTCGGGTGGCCTTTGCGGGGGACATGGTTTTTGGAGGAGTCCATTCGTTCATGAATGACGGCCACACGGCACAGTGGCTGAACAGTCTCGACAGGCTGGAAGAAGAGCTTTCCGGCACGGAAATCCTCTATGCCGGCCACGGAAACTCGGGTTCGCCCACCGGGCTGATCGACGGCCAGCGGCGTTATCTTCGCCATTACCGGGAAACCGTCCGGAGGCTGGCAAGGGGATCCGGCACCCTGGATGCCGATGCGAAAAAGGAACTCGTGCGCGCCATGAAAACGGTTCTGCCGACCGGCGACCTGGAGATCTTTATCTCTGCCGGAGCGGACATCGTGGCCGCCGAACTGGCAACCGGATCAACGTACGGATCGGAATCCTCCCGATCCGCACCCATCCCTTGAACGATGTTTTCGGAGGAGGAACTGCAGGCCGAAACAGCGGGCTTCGACCGGGGCGCGGCGATTGGCGGCAATGGACTGAGGATCGATTTCTCCTCTATCCAGAAGAGCCGGATGGAGAAGAAGGAGCGGGCCAGGAGGAGGTGTCAACGAAAACTCTTCAGGCAACAGAACGGATCGGACAACCGGCAAAGACCCCGGCTGTCTGTCTGAAGCCTGGCCTGATGCTCACCAGATGGTTTTGAGTCGGGGGATGGCACGCAATTTCTCGTCCGCAGTCACCAGAGGAGCACGGTGGGCCATGGCAGTGGCAGCAATGAGGCGATCGGCAGGATCTTTATGATCGAACGAATCCGAACGCGAAAGGGTGGCAATGACAGGAGTAATGGGGAGGCTTTCCAGGCGCAGAGCCGTGATCAATCCATGCATGTAACGTTGCAGGGTCACTTCCGGAGGCAGGACGATCCGGCCTCGTTCGTGAAGAAGAGCGATTTTCCACCATGTGATATCGGCACAGGCCAGGTCGTTTTTTTCCATCCC
>DAIEST010000192.1 GCA_027346125.1 Leptospirillum sp.
GATGCCGGAATGGGCGTCGATCTTCGACATCGACGGATTTGCCGAGCGGATGGTCCGTATCCGGGGAGAGGTCCGTCCGGCTCTTGTGCGTCTTGCGGATCGTCTTTCATTCCTTCTCGGCGGGGAAGGGCCGAGGTCCTATTTCCCTCATGTGGCTAGCCACATGAGAAGACGGGTCAATCCTCCCCCCGAGACATGGCTTGCCCTTGGCCCGAACAAAAGGGGGTACAAGGCTTATGCCCATTCGGGCGTGTTTATCGGGAAACGCGGGATCTCGCTCCGCTTTGTTCTGAAAGATGAAGCCGGGGACGAGCGGAAAAATCTCGGAAAATGGATGTCGGAGGAACCGTCCGGCTTCCTGTCCTGGATGAAGACGGTGAAGGATTTAAGGGATTTCGGCCCCGTTCACGATTTTCCGGAACGGGATCCGCCGCCGGTTTCCTGGGACCCGGGGGCGTTCGGGGAAAGGTTGGCCACGCTGAAGAGCGCCGGAATGGATATCGGGTTCCGGATCGGGTTTGATACCCCGCTGGAAGAGGTTGTCCGAAGGATCAGGATGTTCGATCCGCTTTATGAGGAGGCCGGGAACGGCTCCTGAATCGTGATGGTTTCCGAACGTTCGGATCCGGTCGAGATCATGATGACGGGAACGCCCACCTGTCGTTCGATCCAGCGGACATACTCCTGAGCTTCCTTGGGAAGCTCTTCCCACCGCCGGATTCCCCGTGTTGTCGCCTTCCAGCCCGGAAGGGCTTCATAGACCGGTTTGGCGTTCGCCACGTCCTCGATATGGTGGGGAAACTCGGTGACCATCCGTGTGCCGATGCGGTAGCCGGTGCATACGGGAATCGTTTCAAGGTGGTCAAGAACGTCGATCTTGGTCAGGATGATTCCCGTCAATCCGTTGATCCGGGCCGCGTACCGGACGGCGACCGCATCGAACCATCCGCACCGGCGGGCTCTTCCTGTCGTCGCTCCGAACTCCTGACCCCGTTCTCTCAGTCTTTCCCCTTCCGGCCCCGTCTGCTCTGTCGGGAAGGGTCCGCTCCCCACTCTCGTGGTATAGGCCTTGGTCACGCCCAGAACCTTGTCGATCATGGTGGGGCCAAGGCCGGTTCCTGTCAGTGCGCCTCCCGCGGAGGCGTTCGATGAGGTGACGAAGGGGTAGGTTCCGTGATCCACATCAAGGAGAGTCCCCTGCGCTCCCTCAAACAGGATTGACGAACCTTTCCTGGCCTCTTCCCAGAGGTACAGCGACGTATCCGTGAGGTAGGGGAGGATCCGCTCGCCCTGGGTCATGACTTCCGAGTAGAGGGATTCGAGATCAAGGCCGTGAGCCCGAAAGAGTTTCTCCATCAGGTAGTTCATCTCCTGGAGATTCTGGGAGAGTTTTTCCCGGAAAATTTTCGGGTGCGCCAGGTCTCCGGCCCTGATTCCGATCCGTGCCATCTTGTCGACGTAAGCCGGGCCTATGCCGCGTCCGGTCGTCCCGATCCGGCGGGTGCCCTTCAGTTTTTCGGACTCCTTGTCGATTGCCCGGTGGTAGGGAAGGATGAGGTGGCAGGCGTCGCTGATCTTCAGGTTGGATTCGACCGGGATCCCTCTCCGGCTGAGATCGTCGATTTCCTCGATCAGGGCCTGGGGATCCAGTGCGATACCGTTTCCGATGACGCAGGTCTTTCCGGGATGAAGAATGCCGGCGGGGATCAGGTGGAGAACGAATTTCTCCTCTCCCACGACAAGGGTATGTCCGGCGTTGTGTCCCCCCTGATAGCGGACGATGCAGTCTGCCTGTTCGGTCAGGAGGTCGACAAGCTTTCCCTTGCCTTCGTCCCCCCATTGGGCACCAAGGATAATGATATTCGCCATGTTCTGTGTGCGGTCCTTCTGTGGAGGTTATGCGGCCGGTCCCGGATCCTGCCCCGAGAACCGGCACATCATAACATCGATCCGTCCGGAAACGAAAGGGAGTCGGGGGAGATCACGATTTCCTGAGGGGGTGTCCCAGACGGCGTTCGAGGGAATCGATCTTGCCTTCGAGACGGTTTTCTTTTCCTTTCCGTGCATCGACCTTGATCCCGACGGAAATCCGGTCGCAATCCTGACTCATCCTCTGATAACAGTCCCGGACCACATTGAAGACGGTATCCCAGTCCCCTTCCAGCACTGTTCCCATCGGGTTCAGCCGGTAGTTCACTCCGCTTTTTTCAATGATCTCAAGTGACCGGGCCACATAGGCCCCTACGCTCTCTCCCTTGTCGAGCGGGGACATGCTGAATTCCAGAAGTACGGACATGAGAGGCTCCTTCGTCAATGATGGCAGGGTTCGGGGACAACGGTTCCCGTGAATAGGGCGAATAAGGCTATGGAGATCAACGCCATGTTACAGAAACAGGCCTTCATCTTCCGGTGACAGACTGAAGATTGTCAATCGGTAGGGCGAATGATCGCCGGATCTCATTTAACTGTTTTGTCACACAAAATTGAGGAACGGTTTTTTCTCATGCCTTAGATTGACATCCGTTCCGAAACCCACAGCTCTTTATGTTTATGGTTTTTGGTTTGATTCTCTCAAATCCAAGGAGGTTTTTTCATGTGCAAAAAACGGCAAGCGGTCCTGGGTCTTGGTCTTCTGGCCGCCGGTCTTCTGGCCCTGGGGCAGCCGTCCATTTCCTGGTCCGCAGATTCAGATGCCCCTGTTCAGGTTGCGGACAATCTGAGCCCGGATACGCCCTATTCCCAACCCTCCGACGCTCCTGCCAATCCTTCGTCGGGCGGGCAGAAGAATGCTCCGAAGAATCCCTGGGGACAGGTCGATACCGACCATTATAATTCCGAGTTCCACAACTCCTTCCAGAACCTGATGCCGGACTCTCCCCCTCCTGGGTACACGTCGATGCTCGGGAAATGGACGACCATGATGTACGGGTTTGTCCAGTTCGATACCGTCTACGATTC
>DAIEST010000196.1 GCA_027346125.1 Leptospirillum sp.
ACCCCCGGCAACGCTTTCTTGTTTCCCGGGACAACCCGCCGTATAATCGCGGCATGTCATTTCTCCCAGGCGAACCGCTCATTCTCTACGACTCCCGGGGCCGGAACTATTTCATTCCGGAACTCAAACCCGGAAAAACCACAAACATCGACGGGCGAAAGATCCCCCACGACCTCCTGATCGCCGAAGGGATGGAAGGGGAGCCGGTCCCGGCGGACGAAGCGAAGGGGTTCACCCCTTTCCGTCCCACGCTCCGGGAAACGCTGACGCACCTCAAAAGGCGGACACAGGTCATCTACCCCAAGGACCAGGGAATCATCCTGATGTGGGGGGATATTCTTCCCGGCCATCGCGTGCTGGAATCCGGCATCGGTTCCGGAGCCATGACCATCTCCCTTTTGAGGATGACCGCCCCCGGAGGAAAGGTCGTGTCGGTGGAAAAAAGACCGGAGCATGCGGAAGAGGCAATGAAAAACCTTGGCCGCCTGGTGCCGGAGTACCTTCCGTCGCATGAACTGCTGATCGGGGAGATCGGCGATCCCGATCTTCCCGGACGCCTCGGACCGGAGCCGTTCGACCGGATCCTTCTGGATCTCCCGGAGCCCTGGGCGGCACTCCCCCACCTGCCTTCCGTCCTCCGCCCGGGCGGACTCCTGCTGTCCTGGGTTCCGACTCCGCTCCAGGTTCACACGCTTTCCCTCAAACTCAAGGACAGCGGGATATTCCATCTGGTCCAGACCGTGGAAACGATCGTAAGGGACTGGGAGTTCGGCCCCACGTCGGTCCGGCCGGCACACCGGATCATCGGCCATACCGGATATCTGACCGTCGCCCGGAAATCCGCACGGGGACTGCCGTACATTCCCTGGGAACCGCCTTTCTGAGCAGTCCTTCCACCTCAGACCTCCTTTCGGAAGATACCGATCCGGTAGAAGGAAAGCCCGTCCCCCTGGTCCTCTTCCCCGGACCACAGGAGACGCCACCCCTTTCCCATCGCATGGCCGAAAGATTCCCTGTCGAAGAATGCGTCGTAGTGTCCCCGATGTCTCAGGAACATCCGGGAACGTTTTTCCTGCGGACAATGACGGAAACGCTCGGAAAACGCCCCCAGCAGAAAGGTTCCTCCGGGGTTCAGAATCCGGGAGACCCAGTCCGGATACAGGAGCCTCTCCCGTTTTTTCAGGTGGTGGAAGACCCCCCAGTCCAGCGCAACATCGAACGCCCCGTCCCGGAACGGAAGAGCGAACAGGTCTCCCTGAACGAAGGGAATTCTTTCCACCCCATTCTTCCGGCCCAGTTCCAGCGGTTCGCGCAGATAGTCCATCCCCACGACCCGACAGCGACGGGAGCGAAGCTCCACCAGGTTACGGCCCTCTCCGCACCCGATCTCGAGCACCGCGTCTTCCCGGGAAACCATTCCCCGGGCAATCGCCTCCAGAACGAGCCGGGAGGGGCCGGTGCGCGGCCAGCCGACCTGTTCCGAGCGGTAGGCTTTCCGGAAAAAATCTTTCTGTGTCCCGTAAAGACTGTCCTTTATTTCAGGGGAACTGTTCATCCGACACCTCCAGAATCTGCCGGAAAAAGGCAGAACGTCCTGTCTTCCCTCCGGCGACGGTTGACCCTTTCCCGGACTGACGACACAATGGAAATGGAATATGATTGACCGGCATCATCAGACATTGCAAATGAGGAGAGAACCCTGTGTCGAACGCATTGACCGATCCCCAGGTCCGGGCGCCGGAGTTTCCGGTCGGGCTCCACTGGCTCAATACCTCCGGACCGCTGACGCTCAGGTCCCTCCGGGGAAAAATCGTATTGCTCGATTTCTGGACGTTCTGCTGCATCAACTGCATGCACGTCCTTCCGGACCTGGCATTTCTGGAAGAGAAATACCCGGACACGCTGGCCGTCGTCGGAGTCCACTCCGCGAAATTCCCCAACGAAGGGGAAAACGATCAGATCGGGAAAGCCATTGCCCGTTACGGGATACGCCATCCTGTCGTCAACGATCACGAATTTCAGGTCTGGAACGCGTATGGAGCGCATGCCTGGCCCACGTTCGCCCTGATCGATCCGGAGGGCTATCTGGTGGGAATGGCCTCCGGAGAAGGAAAAAGGGCGGTACTCGACCAGGCGATCGATACCTTGCTGACCCATCATCGCGCAAAGGGAACCTTGAAACCCCTCGCGCCCGTCCCGCCCCTTTCCGGAAACCCCGACGGCCTTCTCCGTTTTCCCGGAAAGCTGGACATCTCCGACGGAAACCGGATCCTGGTGAGCGACTCGGGACACCATCGTATCGCACTTCTGGACTGGAACGAAGCCGACCCCTCCAAAGCCCGCCTCCATACGCTGATCGGCGGAGAATCCCCGGGGTTCGAGGACGGCACTTTCGAAACCGCCCGGTTCCGGGATCCCCAGGGTGTCCGGTTTGACCCCCTCGACCCGGAAATCGCCTACGTCACCGATACGGGCAATCATGCCCTGAGACTCCTCGACTTCCGCTCAAGGACCGTTCGGACCGTTGCGGGAACAGGACTCCAGGGGTGGGCCATTTTCGAATCCAAACCCGCGAAGGGAACCCAGTTGAACTCCCCCTGGGATCTTGTCTTTCTCAAGGGACGGATTCATATCGCCATGGCCGGACCCCATCAGATCGTCGCATTCGACCCTTTGACGGAAACGCTGATTCCCGTGGCCGGATCGGCACGGGAAGACATCGTCGACGGACCGGGAGACCGGGCCGCCCTTGCCCAGCCATCGGGGATCACGACGGACGGAACCAATCTCTACTTTGCCGACAGCGAAACCAGTTCGATCCGGATGCTCGTCCCCGGCACAAAATCCTCCGACTCCCACGTCCGGACCCTTGTCGGAAAAGGACTGTTCGAATTCGGAAACCGGGACGGGTCCTTCGAGGAAGCCCGTCTCCAGCACCCCCTCGGCATTCTCTGGGACGATGGACTCCTTCTGGTCGCAGACACTTACAACCACCGGATCCGCGCGCTCGATCCCGGAAGAAGGGATGTCGTCTCCCTGACCGAACGCCATGATCTCGACGAACCCTCCGACATCAAGAAGGGAAAATCGGTCTACGTAATCGCCAATACAAACGGACACGGTCTTTCGATCCTTCGCCCCTCGCCGGAAGGACCGATCCTGGAAGATCTGACGATCGAACGCTGACGGGGACAGGGGCTCCCCTCGGGACAATCTCCGTGGTATAGTCAAAACAACCGTTTGACCAAACGTGCCAGGCAAAAGCCCCCGGATTCGTCCGTGGGAAGATTCGGCAGAACAAGGGGAGGATGATGGCGATCCAGTTCAGGCACGCAACGCTCCGCCCGCCGGGGCAAGCCCTTGCCCTGCTGGACGCCTATCTTGAAGAACACGGGATCGGCTTTGCCCTGATCTCCCTGAAAGGCCTCTTTCTGGCGGCAAACGACCGTTTCCTCGCCAGGACGGACCAGCCCTGCGCCACGATCGGAACACTGCCCTCCTCCCATCTCGAACAGGTCTGGTCGAGCCATGTTTCGAAACGGGACCGGACAATCCTGTCGCAATGGCTCGCGACCCGGGACACCCCCTCCGGCGCCTGGAACGGAACCGTCCGGGACCACACCGGAGAGGGGAAACAGGTTGTCTCTCTTTTCCGGACCTCCCTTTCCCTGTCCGGGGAAGAACAGCTCTTTCTTTTCCGCTCCTCTCCCGAACCGAATCATCAGCCCGGACTGCTCGGACACCATTTCCTGTCCCTGAAGAAAGTCCTGCTTCCGCTCATTCTGGATCTCCGGGATTATGCCACCCTTCTGCCTCTTTTTATCGACAGGGAAATCCCTCCCTGGAAGACGAGCGTTCTCCTGGCAGAAGAACCCCGCTGGATCCCGGGAACATCATTCCTTCGCATCACATCGAGGCAGAAACAGCCGGAAGACTCCCCCCAATGGATTTCGCTCAAATCCGAACGCACGGATCGGATTTTTCCCCCTCCAACACGAAGGGCCCTGTTCTCCATGGACCCGTCGCTGCCTGAACAGGTTTTCCTGAATCTCCCGCTCTTCCGGGAAACCTCCTTCTATGGCTGGATCGTCTGGCCGTTTTCCGGGGAAGGAGCCCACAGGGGAACCCTCTACAGGAGGAGGACCATCGAGGCTTCCAGTCTTTCCGAACAGCTGCACGAGACCCGATCCGATCTTCTTCTGCTGCCGGCACTGGAAAAGGAACGGACGCAGGGGCTCTACTCCCATCGGGGCATCCTGAAAGCGGTTCAGGATCTCATGTCCCGGGAAAGAAACGGCGCGCCTTTCGGCCTGATCGGGATCACGCTGGCCGATCCGGCAGGAATCGATCCTCTTGCCACGCATCTCCAGACCTTTCTGCGTGCGTCGGATCTCCTGGGACACGTCTCTCCCATGGAGTTTCTGCTGATCGTCACAGACTCCGACCGGGATCGGACCCGGAAAACATTCAGGAGACTTCTTTCGCTTCTCGAACCCATCGCGCTCTCCGATTATCGGCTCAATGCCAGGATCGGTCTGTGCCACTACCCCGAAGACGGCACCACTCCTCTCCGGATCCTGAGAAAAGTCTTCCGGAACGACGCCGTTCATATCGGACTGGCGTACCAGGGATCTCTCTTCCCCTCACACCCGAACACTTCAAACAGTCGGAAGATTCCATGAACGATTCAGGTCCTCCATTTGATCCGATCGATCCGGACGCGCCCAAATCCCGGAGGGGAATTCCGCTCGCCTGGATTCTCCTGCCCGTCTTTCTCGTTTTTCTCGCAATGATGGGATCCACCCTCTGGCATCTGCTCCACAACGACTATCTGGGATTTGCCATTCGCCAGAATCCGGCGGGCACTTCGGCCGGAAAATGAAAAAGGGGGCCAGAAGGCCCCCTTCCTGTCAGTCGTCCGTTCCATGCGACCGTATGGAATGCGGGACAGCGGATTCCGGAAAAAAGTCAGGCGAGCTGTTTTCTCAGGTCCGGGCTCAGATCTCCCGACATCACCTCCGACACGGGTCCTTCCATGCGAATCTCCCGATCGGAACCCACTTCGATGGTCAGTTCTCCGCCCGGCATCAGAACCCGCACGGGGCTCGTCACCTTTCCGAGATGAACAGCCACCGACGCAGCGGCGCAGGAACTCGATCCGGACGCCAGCGTCCACCCTGCACCCCGCTCCCAGATCCGGATCTCGATCTCGGATGGACCGGTCACCCTGACCATCTGGGTATTGATCCTCCGGGGAAAATCCGGATGGTTCTCGATCCGGGGACCCCATTCCTTCATCAACCCTTCATCGATCGCGTCGCGGAAAAAGACAAAATGGGGATTGCCCACGGAAACGGCCGTCCCTTTCACCCTGATGTCCGGAGCCAGTTCCAGGAGTTCCTCGACAAACGGGGACTGGCGGTCGCGAATCCCCACCTCCGCCGGGTCGAAGGTCACCCGGCCCATATCGACCCGGACCCGATCCACCCGCCCGCCGCTATCGGGAAAGACTTCGGCGGTGACCATTCCGCCCAGGGTCCTGACCTGAAAAATCCGCGTCTTTGCATAACCGTATTCATAGAGAAACTTGGCGAAGATCCTGAGACCGTTCCCGCTTTTCTCCGCCTCGCTTCCATCCGGGTTGAAGATGCGAAGACCGAAGGGCTCGCTGTCCCGGGTCAGAACCAGGATCCCGTCCGACCCGATCCCGTAATTCCGGTCGCACAGAAGCCGGATCCTCTCCGGCGTCCATTCGCCGGGGGGGGCCGCCATGACGATATAGTCGTTTCCAAGACCATGAGACTTCACAAAATCACGTGTCAGTGGCATTCCTGTCCTTTCCTGGTCGGGGCGCCGCAGCGCCCTTTGATTGTGTCTGTCGGGATCTTCCGTGAAGAACGGGAAACCCGGGAAGGATTTTACCGGCTTCCCCCGGAGGCGCCCGGAGAGGGTGCAGCCTTTCCGCTTTCCTGGGCAAGCGCTTCCCGAATCAGGGATTCGTCGCGAAGAGCCCGGGCAGACGAAGGATCCACATGAAGAACCTTCCTGAAAATCAGAAGGGATCCCGACAGGTCGTTCGAGCGGAACTTCCGTTCCCCTTCGGCGATCCAGTCCTCAAGCTTCCGGGAGATGGCGAGACCGACTTTCCGGGCCCGGGAATTGTCCGGATCGTAGGAAACGGCCTGAAGAAGGGACTTTCGGGCTTCCCTGTAATGGTCCTTCTCGTACTGGCTTTCCGCCAGCCTGGCCCATGCCCACGACAGCGTCTGATCCAGCTGGTGGCTTTTGGGCGTCTGAACTTTCAGGACCATCAGACGCCGGATCAGATCTTCCCAGTTGCGACCCATTTCGCTCCGGACCGCAATCCGGATCTGGAGATGGCGTTCCATCTGGCTCAGGGAACCCCATCCGGGCTCAAGCTTTCTGGCTTCCCGGACCTGGTCGAGGGCTTCGCGAAAGTGTCCCAGCCGCTCCAGCTGGGACGCCTGTCCGGCAAGATAAAGCGCCTTTGCCGCATGGAACCGGCCGGCCGTTCTTTCCAGAAGACGCTGGTCTTCCCCGGAAAGTCCCTTGTAGTCCTGCCAGATCGCGAGAAGACGGGAAGCGTCGTCCAGACGCCCTTCCTTCAGGTCCGACCGGACCTGAAGCATGGCATTCCGGAACCGGACCGCATTCCTGTCGCTCAGGGAAACCTGGGACCTGGGCTGCAGCAGGGAGCATCCCTGAGACAGGACCATCCACAGGATCAGGAAGGTCCGCAACCCGGACAAGAAAAAACGACTCGCGTTTCCGGACGGGGGCACTCGATCGAAAGGGGTCATCAGCGGATTTCCTTCATCTTCTCGAGATCCAGCTTTTTCCCGTTGAACGTTCGACCTGCCGGGCCGAGAAGGGATGGCAGGAAATCCGCAAGAATCCCTGCCGCTTCGGTTGCAGTCCTGGGGGAAGCCGGATCGTGGACAGGGTAGGCCTTCCGTCTCATTTTCGTGGCGATCGGGCCGGGATTGACAGTCAGACTGAACAGCGGAGCCGGAAGTTCGAGGGAAAGGTTGTCGGAGAAAACCTCCACGGCACTCTTGGAAACGGCATAGGCCCCCCAATCCGCGCGGGAGTGGCGACCGACGGCGGAGGACAGGAAAAGATGCCCTCCATGGCCGGCCTGCAGCATGGAAGGGACAAGACGGGCAACCCACAGCATCGGAGCGATCAGATTGACAGACAGGGTTTCCCGGACACTCTCCCCGGGTTCGAGCCAGAGAGGACCCCGGTATTTGAGGACGGAAGCGTTGTGGACCACCAGGGAAGGCGGACCCCACTCCCCGAGCAGCCGATCCAAAACAGCAGACATGTTCTCCGTATCTCCCAGATCGCCCTGTTCATAACGGAGCGGAGCGGCACCGGCAACGGACCCGTCCCCGGAAACGTCGGCCGGGGCTGTCCGGGCAAAGGCCGCAAGAGGAATCGACCGCCGGTGGAGCACTTCGACGAGAGCCTTCCCCAGACCGGAACCGGCTCCGGTCACCAGAACATACATGGCAGGCCCGGGGAATTTCATGCCCCGCGGGGATTGTGATTGCGTTTTTCCTGATTTTCCTGTTCGGTTTTGCAGGCAATGCAGAGAGTCGTAACAGGACGGGCCAGAAGGCGGCGCTCTTCGATGGGCTGGTCACAGGCTTCACAGATGCCGAAGCGCCCTTCTTCCAGTCTGTCCAGGGCAAGATCGATCTTGCGGAGAAGATTTTTCTCGCGCTCTTTCAGGCGAAGGGAAAAAGCTTCGAGCTCTTCGCGGGTCGCCATGTCTGTCGGATCAGGAAACAGTTCGTTGGTGTTGTTGATGCCGGATTCGACCACGCGTCCGGCCTCTTTCAGGATCTGCGTCCTCTGTGCTTCAAGAATCTGGCGAATCTGGTCGAACCGGGGTTCGGAACGTTCCATCCGAAACTCTTCTTCCTGTCCACGGACCATACCCAAGGCACCTCCTCTTTGGATCAGCTGCCTTTATTCCAGTCGGGAGATCTGGCATCCGGAGGCTACGGTCGGACACGGGCCCTGACCGGGGGATTGCCCCCGAAACAGAAACCTCCGACCACTTTAACCGGGAACGGCACTCTTGCTACTATACACGGGCAAGAAAAAACCTTCAAGAATTGACTGAATGCGACAAATCACCCAGAGGGCCCGGTCGATGGAAACCACAGCAAAAAGCGCCTGCACGTCCCTTTTCATCAGTCACGGGGCGCCCGATATCCTGCTCACTCCTTCGAAAACCCTGCAATTCTTTTCGGATCTGGGAAAACGCCTTTCGCCGCCGGATCTCGTGATCGCCATCAGCGCGCACTGGGTCACACGGCTCCCCACCTTTGCGTCCTCTCCCTTCCCGGAAACGATCCACGATTTCCAGGGATTCCCGGACTCCCTGTACAGCCTCCGATACCCCGCCCCCGGAGCTCCGGAGGTCGCCGCCAAGCTTTCCGAAGACCTGAAGAGAAACGGGATCCCCTGCCAGATGGACCCCCACCGGGGATTCGATCACGGAATCTGGGTTCCCCTGTCCCGGATCTTCCCGGATGCCCGGATCCCGGTGCTTCCCCTTTCCCTCCCCCAGGGGTTCTCTCCCGACAGCCTCCTGCAACTGGGAACGCTTCTCAGGGAGGCGGCTCCTCCGAACACGCTTCTCTTCGCCAGCGGAGGAGCCACCCACAACCTGTCCGCCTATCGGCCGGGACAATCGCCTCTTCCCCAGTCCGTGGCGTTCGATACCTGGCTCAGGAAAAGCCTGACGGGAAAAAAGGACAGGGATCTGCTGGAGTACATGGAACACTCCCCGTTTCCCCGGTTCAACCATCCGACCGACGAGCATCTCTTTCCACTTTTTGTGGCGATGGGATACGGATACGATGCCCCGCGCATTCACCCGCTGCACGAGGGGTTTGAAGGAGGGTCCGTTTCCCTTGCCTCTTACGGATTCGAAGTCCCGGACACCGACCCCTCCGCGCCCGGTCCTCGCTAGGAACGGGCGGGATCCGTCGGAAGCCGTCCCGGGCCCTCCTCCGACTGGTCGTCCGAAAAAGAGACTTTCCGACGGTCCGGAAGGGTTCCGGTCATCGAATAGACGACAGGCAGGACCAGGAGCGTAAACAGGATC
>DAIEST010000198.1 GCA_027346125.1 Leptospirillum sp.
CGATAGCTTTCATACTGAATGAGACAAGATTCTCTACAATCGTAACCAGCAATGGTGTGTGCAAGAAAGGCTGGAGCAGGTACCGAAGCACCAATACACCAGTACTTGCGCCTTGCCTCCCTATGATGCAATTCAACGCAACACAACGGCTTTAATAAAGGATTTCGGAAGATTTTCTTGCCGGATGGTGCCGGGATAAGTAAGGAAAAACAGGCATTTTAATGCACTGTAGAGCAATGAGATAAAGTGGATAAATCTGAGAAAAACTGGAGCCGGCGATCGGGATTGAACCGATGACCTGTCGATTACGAATCGACTGCACTACCACTGTGCTACGCCGGCGGAAAGGTTTAAGGAGACCGCCGAGATTGTATGAAAAACCGGTGGGGACCGCAAGCCCCCACCGTCACAACAAAACAGGATAACTAGTATTTTTTATGTAAATGTTCGTCCCATGTCGTAATTTTTTGTTCTAAAACACCAATCTTGTCACGGAATGTCTTGAAGCCGTGAAGACGAACCTTCAAAAGATGAATCCCTGACCCAAGATCAAGAATGATCGGAGATGTTCCATAAAAAACCCCATCGACGTAAACCTTTGCCCCGGGGGGGGTCGTCGAAACAACCAATCTCCCCTTTCCTCCTGGAATGGGCGACTGGTTGGGATTAATTGCCTTTGGCGACAACGTTCCGGTTGAACCGGAAGGCAGAGCAGCCATCCCATTGCCAGTCACCCTGATCGAACCCGGAAACTTTTTTACAAGATGCGGAACAGATCGATCCGCAAAATCAAGAACGACTCGTTGCAACGCTTCTTCTGTTTTTTCGGCCGCAACTTCCAGTTGGGGCCGATCCCTGATCACCCCTCTTCCCCGATGGTGAATCGTGTCTCCCCATATAAACCTTCCGGATTGCCCATCAATGTAATAGGCTTCAACATTCGCCTGGGCCTGGAGCATCTTCTTCCCAGTCCCTTCGATGAAGCCTCCATATGACAGTTGAAACTGATAATCCTTGATTTTTCCGATCACAAATACATCAACATTAGGGTACTGGAGCCGGAGGGAGCGAACCCAGTCCCGACTGGAAAAGGAAAAATTGGGCGGAGCAGTCCGGATCCAGATCGCCTTGAACCCCAAATACCGGTATTGCTTTACAAAAGACTCTGTCACATGTTCAGCCACATCCACATTCGTATCGTATGTATTGGTTCCCCATCCGACCATCTTCTTGTCGCCGGTCCCGATAGGAACCATCCGGTCATCCTGGAACGTCACAAAACCAAACCTCAGGGATGAAACATACTGCTTTGGTTGAACCTGATTGGCTCCGGGCTGGTATTGAAGTTCAACAGGATGTGGAGTACAGGAAGCAAGAAAAGCAAGAGAAACGATAGAAAGCCCGGAAATCAAGATTCTCAGTGAACGCAAGAGCACCCCTCCTCGCAATGTTTCCGGCCATCGGAACTAGAAAAGTTAATGTGCTGAAGACTTGTCCGAAGTTAGTTTAATGAGCCTTCCAGTGACAGGCTGGTCATCTTCTCCAGCTTTCCCGATCTTGTTCTTGTCTAAATATAGCATCAGGGAACCACCGTCATCTGTTGAGATCCTGAAATTTACTTTTCCGTGGAAAATACGCCACTGTCCCTGATCGAGGGGAACGTTGACACTCTTCTTCCCATCGATTGATATCCCGATCCATGTATCGCGAATGGCAACAACCTTAAGGGCATAATCAACCGGCCGCTTGATTGCTCCCTGGGTACCATTGCCATGACTTGTCGAGGCCAGTTTAGACGTCTTGCCAGTCGGGCTTTCCCCAGATGGAGTCGGAGCAGCGCCTTCCAATGAAGGAGCATTCGTCTGGTTGCCTGCGGGCTGCGTTCGGGTGCTGTCAGGCGCTCCAAGCGTTGCAGAGCCTGGAGCAATCATTCTTGCCCCGGGATGGTTTTCTGGAGTGAGAATACCTGCATTGGGGACAGGTGGCGGAATAATGGACACCCGCGGTTCCCCATGAGGATGAAGAAGCCTTGAGATCAGAAAAACGAGAAATAAGACGGCAAGAACAACCATGAGAATAAATCGGCTTCCTCCGCTTCGATCCTTCCTCTGTGCAGTAGGCTGGTAAATCTGGTTGATGTTCTGGACGGGATGGATGTGAAAATTCTCGTCGGGAAAAGCCTGGGCGAGTTCGGACTTGAAATGCTCGATCAGAAGCGCCCCGTCCAATCCCAATATAGCCGCATACCCTTTTATATGCCCTTTGGCATAGATCAGGCTTGGATAAAGGGACCATTCTCCTGATTCAATCGCATCTATCCAACGAGGACCAATCCGCGAGGTGCGATCCACGTCTTCCAGAGATAACTTCATCCTCTTTCTGGTATGGGACAGGAAATCCCCGATCGTTTTTGCACCGCTAGACTCGACTTCCCGTTGAAGTTTTGCCATTTCAGCCGATTCTGGAGACTCTTCCCGGAATTCTTCATCGCTCACGGATCACCCTCTTTTCAGTCGATTGTTCCGTGGTTTCAGGATCCAAACAACATTATGGAAGTTTCTTAAGGTACTGACGGGCCTTGACGCTCTCCGGCGAATCCGGATCCAATCGTACAACCTCTTGAAAAGACAGAAGGGCCTTATTCTGGTTTTCAAGCTTCAGGTACACCTTTCCCAATTCATAATAGGAACGGGGAAACTGTGGAGCGAGTCGGACAACCTCCGAGAATTCTGACAAGGCTGCCTTGTAATCACCTGTCGTCATCAAAAGCTTACCCAGCCAAAAATGCGCAGCGACATCCTGATCATTGCGCAGAACTGCCTTTGAAAAAGCTTCACGGGCCTTCTCAGGTTTATTCAGGGCAATGTAAGTCCTCCCCAGATTGACGAGAGGATGCTCAGGAGTTCGATACAATGGATCTTTCAGAGAATCATCAAAATAACGGATGGCCTTGTGATAATGTCGTTGTCGATAGGCGATCAGTCCAAGATAGTTGAGTGCGGCGGCCTTCATGCTCGAGCCTGCAATCGATTTCCTGAACTCTATCCGGGCATCTTTGTAATCATGCATCCGATAGTACACATGCCCAAGCGCATAATGAACTTTCAGGAGATAGGGATCGAGATGTGCAGCATATTCGAAATCCCAGTACGCTCCCTGCAATTTTCCTTCGTTCAGATTCCGCAACCCGGCCATGTAATGTTCCAGGGCAAGATGCTTGTTTCTTGCTGTCACCGAACGCGCACAACCAGTTCCCATCACCAGTATCAAAAAAAAGGCCAGCACCCTCACCGGTAACAGGGAAAAGTGGGGGCGCACGGTTACCCTTCCGTCCGGAGAGACATTAGCGGAAGTGCCTGATAGGATGTCAGCGACGAGAATGATTCAAGCCTCTTCAGGATATCCGTTCTCTTCAATCCTTCAATTGCTCGGGTGCTGAAGTCCGACACGCAAAAAGAGGCCATTGCCGAACCAACCACAATGCTCTGTCGAAGTGTATCGTCCGAAAACTTCCCCTGACTTGTCAAAAATCCGATAAATCCTCCCGCAAATGAATCTCCTGCCCCGGTCGGATCCCGGACATCCTCCAGCGGGTAGGCCGGTGAGGCAAAAACCGATTCCCGATTAAACACGAGAACACCGTACTCTCCCCGTTTGATAATCAGCGTGGCAGGTCCCATCCCCAGGATTGTCCTTGCAGCACTGACCAGGCTGAACTGTCCGGAGAGCATACGAGCCTCTCCTTCATTGATCGTCAATACATCAATGCGTCTGAGCACTTTTTGCAAAGCATCCTTCTTGTGCTCGATCCAGAAGTTCATTGTGTCGAGGACAACCAGAGACGGCCGTACAGGCAAAGAATCGAGGACTTTTGCCTGAATCTCCGGATCGATATTTGCCAGGAACAGCGTTTCAAGAGAATCATGGCTTTCTGGCAGAACGGGGTTGAAGGACAGGAGGCAATTCAGATCTGTCCTGAGCGTTTGAGCGGTATTCAGGTCATAGGTGTACTCGCCGCTCCAGGAAAAAGTCAGACCTTCCGATCGTTCGATCCCTTTTGAATCGATCCCATGCCGCGCCAGAACCGAAAACCCTTCCTCCGGATAATCCTTGCCGACAATGCCGACCACACCAACATCTGTCCAATAGGAAGCGGAAAGACCTGCATAGAACGCTGATCCACCAAGGGCATTGCTCACTTCCCCAAACGGAGTGCGGATGTTGTCCAGCGCCACTGTTCCAATAATTACAAGTTTTGGCAATGAGACCCTCCTTCTGGGGTTTTAATTGCCGAGTAGCCCGAGAAACTCGAGTTTCTTTCGAGTCTCTTTGGGTATCCGGGACTTATCCGTGATAAGGGCATTGAGCGGCGCTTCCGCACAATGACATTTTCTCTGCTGAGAAACAGTACCAAGAACATGCAATAAAATCTCGTTCGCCCGACGAACATTCTGGTTGATGATCCGGATAACCTCCTGAACGGTCACCATATCATGATCAGGGTGCCAGCAATCATAATCTGTCGCCAGCGCAAGCGTAGAATAACAAAGACCTATTTCCCTCGCCAACCGGGCTTCCGTTCCGTTGGTCATCCCGATGACATCGGCACCCCAGCTTCGGTACAGGCTTGATTCGGCACGGGTCGAAAATGCGGGACCTTCCATGCAAATGTATGTCCCCCCCTTATGGTGGGAGAGTCCTAATGATGCACAGCTCTCACTTAGCGAGTGGAACAGGTCCGGACATACCGGATGGCCATAAGGGGTATGGCCAACGGCCCCGTCTCCATAAAATGTCATCGGCCGCTGCTTGGTAAGATCAATGAAATCGTCCACCAGAACCATGTCGCCGGGAACAATCTCTTCCCTGAGCGAGCCCACGGCAGACACCGAGAAAACTCTCTCTACGCCCAGAGATTTGAAACCAGCGAGATTTGCCCTGTAATTGATCTCCGAAGGCAGGTAGCGGTGGCCCTTCCCGTGTCGGGAGAGAAATACCACAGGCCTGCTTCCGATCGTACCCATCATGTAGGGATCGGACGGAATTCCCCAAGGAGTTTCAACGACCCGTTCCTCCTGAAAAACCAGTCCATCCATCTGATAAAGCCCCGACCCGCCGATCACTCCCAAGGGAGGGAACGATTTTACATCTGCTGCGCGAGAAACGTCCCCTGCTCTTTTCACCAACACCCCTTTCTCTATAACCAGAAGACTACAGAATCACTCCCGGAACCCCAATCGTCCCATTATATTCCGACAAATCAAAAAAGAACAAACCAGTTTCTGGCGACAGATCCCGGTACCAGTCATATCGAACTTTACGATCGGACCGGGATCAACTTGGAAAGGGTTGACATGAACCGGACATGGTTCCCGCCGGAAGAATGCGGATCGGGAAAACGCTTCTTCAGACGGATGTTGTCCGGGAACTGTCCGGTGAAAACCATTCAATGGGGGCCATGTGCCGAAACCATGTCATTTGCCGTTTGGCAAACTGCCGCGTCTTCTGCTGGATGCTCTTCAATGCTTCGTCTTTTTCGACTTCTCCAAGGATATATCGCAGGATTTCCTTGTACCCCAAGCTTCTGAATCCATGGGATTCGGGGGAGAATCCTTCCAGTAGGAGGCGGCGCACTTCATCGCCCCAACCACTTTCCATCATCTGCTCGACGCGCCGGTCAATTCTCCCATACAACCCCTCTCTTCCCGGATCGAGGCCGATCAATCTTCCATAGGAGATTCCCTCATCCTTTTTCTGGGTCTCATACAGCCTGGAAGGCGGCATACCCATCCATTCGTTCAGCCACAAAGCTCTCAGGATCCGATACCGGTCCTCCGGAGAAAGCATCTTCGCACGCTCCGGATCGCACTTCAGAAGAGCATCGTATAAGAACTCCGACGAACAGGACTCCTTTTCTTTCAGGAAGGATTCCCGGGCGACGAGATCCTCCCGCGGCAACTCGATCAGTCCAAAAAGAAGCGCCTTGATGTAAAGTCCGGTCCCGCCAACCACAGCGACCCTGTTCCCCCTTGTCCGAATTCCATGGATGGCTTCTCTTGCATCGCGAACAAACTGGCCGGCACTATAGGATTCGTCAGGATTCCTGACATCGATCAGATGATGGGGAATCTCTTGGAGAAGGGACGGATCAGGCTTTGCTGTACCAATATCCATGCCGCGATAAATCTGGCGGGAATCGGCTGAAACGATCTCGGCACCATTTTCCCGGGCCCATCGTGATGCCCACAACGTTTTTCCGGAAGCGGTCGGGCCCACGACCACAATATCAATATGCATCAAGTCCGCTGGAACCATTTTTCAAGAAGGTGCCGGGATAACGAAAGGACGGTCGGCCGTCCATGAGGACAACTGTATGGGTATTCTGTCGACAAGAGGGATCGGACAACCCTGGCCAGGTCTTCTTTCCCAAGCGAGTGGTTGGCCCTGATGCTGGTGTGGCAGGACAGCGTCATCAAGGTTTCATCGACCCGGTCCGAACGGACAAGCGGCCATTCAAACTGATGGCTGGATTCTGAAAGTTCCTGAAGAAGCGTTGCGGGATCCTCCCCTTCAAGCAAAGAGGGGATGGCAGAGATTTTTACCGACTCGGGCCCCTGAATATCCAGATCGAAACCCAGATACATCAGCTCATCAATTCGTTGCTCGAGATTCTGGACTTCAAGCGGGGAAAGCCGGACGGATTGGGGAAAAAGAAACGGAAGCGAAGGAATCCTTCCTTCCGAAAAACTTTTCCGCAACGAATCGTATCGTATGCGCTCATGGGCTGTATGCTGATCCACCACAACCAGTTCCGAACGGAGCAGCACCAGGATAAACGTATCGTATACCTGACCCAGAACCGTAAACGACACCGGCTCAGCGGACGAATGGGAAAATGGAGAAGGAGGAAGAGACTTGAGCAGATCGGGAAGCGACTGAAACATCTCCTTTACCGCATCGGTCCGATCGATATTGGAGCGGAACAACCCTTCCGCATTCTTTCGGTGCCCTTGAAGCCCGCCTGGCGCTCTTTTCTTTCCCGGGTATTCGCCAGACCGCCATGGGATCATTTCGCCTTCATCAGGATTCTCTTTTGAAGCCATTGGCCCATTCGATAGCTCCGATGAGATCTCATGGGAACCGGGAAGAGGATTCCGGGGTGACTGGGGCTCTGAAACCGGCATACCAGGGATTGTGTCAACGGATGTTTGCGAAACAGATTGATATTTTTGTACCGGTTCCTGGGAGGAAAACCCTTCAAAACCTTCCCGGACAACCCTGCGAACCAGAGAGAAAAGCCGGTCCGGTTCCAGGAACCGAACCTCTCTTTTTGTCGGGTGAACGTTGACATCGAAGCGTTCCGGTGACAAATCCAGCCATATCCATGCGCCCGGATGAACTTCTTTCTGAATATATCCGCCGGATCCCTGCGTCATGGCCTGATAAAGGGCCGGATACCTGATATGCCGCCGATTCAGAAAAACTTGCTGATAGCGACGGTCCTTCCGGGATTTGTCCGGTCTAAGGATTTCTGCTTCGATGAGTCCCCCCTCGCCTTCCAGCAAGATCGTCCTGAAGTCTTCCTCATGCAACCCTTGGTAGAGGTCCAGAAGACGCATCCGCTTTTCCGATCGAGGGGGAAGCGAGAGGATCGTCCTGTTGTTGGCCGTCAGATGGAACTGGACATGAGGGTGCCCCATCGAGACCAGGGAGAGGGTCTCGACAACCTGAGCCTGTTCTGTCGCAATTTTTTTCAAGAATTTTAGGCGGACAGGAAGATTCCTGAAAAGATCCCGGACCTCCACGGTTGTTCCTGAAGGTCCGCTCCACTCCAGAAGGGTACCCGGATCTTCAGGGGAAATCCGGAATTCGCAGCCCAGAGAGGAATCGCGGCAGACAGAACGAAGGGAAACCTTTGAGACGGAAGCGATGGAAGCGAGTGCCTCTCCCCGAAAACCCATGGATCGGATTGACGACAAATCATCAAAACACTGAATTTTGCTGGTAGCATGACGCTTGAAGGCAAGAGGAAGATCTTCCGGAAGAATTCCGGACCCGTTATCCGTAACGATAATGGATGTGCTCCCGCCGTCCTCGATAAAGACGGAAATCCGGTCCGCACCGGCATCCAGACTGTTCTCGACCAGTTCCTTCACGACAGAAGAAGGTCGCTCAATGACCTCTCCTGCAGCGATCTGATTGATAACACTCTGGGTTAGCTCATGTATGTATCCCAACGGTCATTCAAGCCGGGAAAGACGTCTCTTGGCAAGTTCATCAAGCTGACGGTCAAGAGGAAAGAGTTCAAGAACGCGCCGGTAATTATGGATGGCAAGTTTCTTTTTTCCAAGATATTCGTACGCTCTCGCCATCTTGAAGTAGGCAACAGCACGTTTGGGACTGTCCGGATACTTCTGAATGACTGTCTTGAATCCAATGATAGCCTGATCATAGTTCTTCATGTTGAAATCGGACTGCCCCACCCAGAACTCCGCGGAAGAGGCCAGATGAGAATTTGGAAACTGGGAGACTACCTGGGCAAATTCCTTTTTTGACAGGTCGTAATGCCCCTGCTGATAATCGTTCATCGCCTGCCTGTAAAGAGGCACGGCAGAAAGAGCCGCTCCGGAGGATGAAGAGGGAACAGGAGGAGGAGTACCTGCTCCAGGAACCGGGGATGGGGCTGGAGGAGGAACGGTCGGCGAGAGTCCCTGCGTGGATGGAGAAGCAGACGCAACCGGAGCGGTCCCAAGGGATTTGATCTTGGAGTCCTGCTGATCGATCCGTTCCATCAATTGATCCAGGCGATGATCGATTACATCCAGACGTCCCCTGAGAGTGGCAATCCGGGCTTTCTGCTGGTCGAGCCTGTTTTCGATATCCGCCAGTTGGCCATTGTCCTGGGAACCGCCACCTGCCGGACGGGACAACTTCTTGATTTGCATGGAGTTCGCATCAACCCTGGCCTGAAGGTCCTGCATGTCAACAGCGGAAGCACATCCAATGAGAGTTAGAAAAAGCGAACTGAGAAGAGCCCCAGCAGTGAGCTTCCCAAGGATCATCAAATGCCCCTTCCTGAATGCAGCAAACGCGGCAATGTTATCGAACAGCCCAGACCGGTGTGATGACGGACCGGGGAAAAGAACCCAGACGGTGGACATGAGTTCCATCAAGGAACATTTTCTCGATATAACTGTGTCCCCGAACCTGGTGAGTAAATATAATCGTTCGGCCATCAGATGACCAGTCCGGACTGTCGTCCTGCCCGGATCCATGCGTGATCTGAATATGCTTGTCTCCTTCCGGAGTCGTGATGCATATCTTAGGACGATGATTATCGTTCATGCAAACATAAGCAATAAGATCCCCCTGGGGGGACCATGACGGAGAAACATTGTAAAATCCGGAAAAGGAGACTCTCCGGGTATTCGAACCATCTGAATCCATCACAAAAATTTGGGGATGACCATCCCTGTCGGAAACAAAAGCGAGCTGCCTTCCATCCGGAGACCAGGATGGAGACAGGTTGTTGCTATGGGTAAAGGTCAGGCGGTCAAACTTCCTTGCGTTCAGGTCGTAAGAGTATAGTTCCGAATTCTGTGATTTTTCACCCCTCGAGAGTGCCATTGCCAGTCTTGCCCCATTTCTCGAGAAGTCAGGGGTGATATTAAGTCCCGGAAAGTTGGCCAGTGGACGCTTCCGGCCGGTCAGGAAATCGTAGGACAGGATTTGAGGAGTCCCATGGAGATATGAGGTATAGACCAGCAGATTTCGGTGTAACGACCAGGCCGGTGAATAGGCCAGGACGCGATCCCACGTCAACCTGTGCAGACCTTCCCCGTCGAAATCCATAAGATACAGATCATATCCGTGGCGATGGTCCTTTCCGACAAATGCGATCCGGGAATCGGCAACACCCTTGAATCCGGTAAACTGAAAAACAATATCGTCCACAAAACGGTGGATCACCAGACGGATATTCCCGGTCGTCGTGTACTCTCGTGACAGAAGGACAGAACCATTGACAGGATCCCTGAGAATGCCGATCAGATGGATCCCCATGTCGTCCCTGATGAATTGGGCACCGATGACTCCCTCTATCCTTGTCCCCGAAAGTTCCTTGACATTCTCCCCGGTCAACAAAAGATTGGAAAGGGATCTCTGGATATTCGCTGCAACCGGAACCATTTCGAAATAACCCGATTCCTCCAGATCCTTGGGGATCAGGCGATTGGCAAAATTGATCGCATTGGGATCCAGATTCCTGGCTCCAAGAGGTATATAGGACACCTTGAAATAAAGTGCTGTCTGATTCGTGATCACACTGAGATCGATTGCATCGGAAGTCCGAACCCCAGAAAAAAGAACGGCACAAAAGAGGGCAAGCCCCAGCAGGGATTTCATTGTGAATTGCATGGACTCACTCTTTCTATGGTCCATCAAAAACACCTCCGTGGTGTATGGCTTCAAGAGTCACAGTGACAGACTCCTGGTCCTTCGTGTAACTGGATGGGAAGGGAGGAAACGGAACGGAACGGAGAACAGCCATTCGTGCGGCATCATCAAACATCCCGTTTCCTGAACCGGAAACGATCGACGGCTCCCCCGAAAGTTGTCCGTTTTTCTTCAGTGTAAAAGTGACAGTCGCACGCAACCCCTTTGTTCCCGGAGGAGGAAACCAGTTCGACTTGATACGGGAGATCAGAAGGTGTTCGAGAAATGTCGGGAACGCCTGACCTGCAATATCCATTTTTACGGGAGACGGATTCGGATTTTCGACAGGAGATGTATGTGAAACCGGCTTGATATCAGGGTGAGTTTTTTTAACCTGTCTGGGCACCACATGATGGGGAACCGATTTCGGTGGCAAGGAAGTCTTTTTTTGGGAATGAACCTTCTTGATCTTGTGCCCAAGATGGTGAGGAGCAACCTTCTTGGGACGGGGTTTTGGAGGATGAACCCGAATCGTAGCATGACGTTCCAGTCGAACATGCTTTGGGGCCGGTTTTGGAACCGCGCGAACAGGGTGAGGTACGGGCTTGGGAGGATGAACCTCCTGTGCGGACTTATGGAGACGGGTATTCTGCACAGGAACTTCCGAGACAAGTTCCACCGTTGTGGCCGAAGGAAACCCTTTTGGGCGGGTATCATGATACAGAAGAATCATCAGAAAAATTCCGGCATGGAGAAGGAGAGAGAAGAAAAAGAACCAGGAAGGCGCTACGCCACCCACCTGACGAGACTGCGAGTAAATCACCGATGGCTAACCCGATTTCTGGGAAGCAGGCATGGTGATCATCCCAAGACGATCGATGCCCGCCTGTTTAACAAGATCCATCAGGTGAACAACTATTCCGTAGTTGACCTTTTGATCCGCCTTCAAATACACAATAACGCGTTTATCCTTTTTATAATAGGCGGAAAGCATGGGTCTCACCGACTGCCATTCGACCTTGTGTCCGCCAATATAGATCAATCCCTGGTGAGTGATAGAAACGACAACCTTTGGGACGGGTTTCTTCAGACTGTTTGCAGAAGTCTTCGGGAGGTTGATCTTGAGTCCCCGGTAAAGAAGAGGTGTCGCAAGCATAAAGATGATAAGGAGAACAAGAACAACGTCGATGAAGGGCACCATGTTGATTTCCGAAAGCATATCCTGACGGGAAGATCGCGGACTGATCTTCATTATTAGTCCTTCCACCTTTCCTCGGAAACCACGTTAAGCATTTCAAGGATGAATGTATCGGAAACACCCTGCATCTGGCGGACCTTCTGCAGGTAGTAGTTGTAAAAAATAACCGCAGGAATGGCAGTGAACAGTCCGGCAGCTGTCGTCACCAGGGCATCGGCAATGCCTGGAGCAACCGAAGCGATGCTGGCTGAAGCCTGATGGCTGATGTCCCGGAATGCATGAATGATTCCCCAGACCGTTCCGAAAAGCCCGATAAATGGAGAGATATTCGCTGTTGTTGCCAAAACGGGCAGGTATCCTTCAAGGCGCCCCTGCTCTTCCTGCAATGCCTGGATAAGGGTACGGTGGATCACATCCAGGTCCATCTCGGATCCCCGACCGCCCGTCACCATCAACTTGTCCTTCAATGCCAGAACCTTTTCGTAGCCCGCCCTGAAGATGAACGCCAGGGTGGACTTGCGGTACTCGCCGGCTTCCTGGTAAAGCTTCGAGAAGCGGTCCGTCCGCTTGAAGGCCTTGATGAACTGTTTATTTTCCCGCACGGACTTTGAGACAATGTAGAATTTATAGAGAACAATCCCCCAACTAAGGGCGGATAAGAATAACAGAACACCCAGGACCGCTTCGGCCATAGGGCTCACTTGTGACAAGAAATTGAAAAGGGTCATTGGTTTCTTTCTTCGGAATGGGCGCTCATCAGGAATCCGTGAGCAAAGGCACGGCACCAACGAACAGGGTAGAAGTTTCCAGGGGAACGGTCTAGAGAAGAGAAGAATAACATCCTGACCTTTTCCATAACAGAAAAAGGAACCAGACAGAAGACCCTGTCCGCGGACACAAACATTGGCGGGGCCGACGGGGCTCGAACCCGCGACCTCTGGCGTGACAGGCCAGCGTTCTAACCAGCTGAACTACGGCCCCGAAGCGTATGCATCCAGAAACTTCGATCATCATAGTTTAGTTTCACGAAGCAATCAAGCCCGTACAAACAAAACATTCCTCAAAAAAGCGTGACGATGATCACCGGAAATGAATGACTTCATCTCCAGTTTGTGCAATGTGCTGCCCCATTAAACGTTATACCCGCGATTACGCGAAAATATGCAACAGACAACGGTCCGTCGAAAACAGCGAATTGTCCATGGACAAAACGAACAGGAAGGTCGACCATGGAGATCTCAGGACACTCGGGTAAGTTGTCGATCAAAACGACAGTCCTTATGGGGTGAGCAACCAGGAAGAAACCCGGCGGGTATTTCCAACTCTCTCCTCCCGAATTTCAGGAGGAGTCGAAATATCCCCTTACGAAGGGAGCGGCTCGTGGAAACAAAAGATGCATACAGGCAAAAGCTGGATGCCCAGCTGAAAGAATGGCGCGCCCAGATCAGTCTATTGGCTGCAAAGGCGGAGAACGCGAGCGCTGACGTAAAGCTCAAGTATGCACTGGAGCTCGATGAGATTAAAGCCAAACAGCGCGAGGTCGTCCAAAAGATGAAAGAGTTGGAACTTTCAAGTGGTGAGGCTTGGGAAAAGCTTAAGGTCACAGCCGATAAAGTCC
>DAIEST010000216.1 GCA_027346125.1 Leptospirillum sp.
CGCCTTGAAGGCGACTTCGGCTCAGTGAGTTCTATTACCGTTCTCAAATTCCAAATGCCGGCTTATGGACCATGTCCATTGCGCCAATCTTTTCTTCGCCTGAAGGCGAGGGGTTTCGACCATCCCCGTTGAGGACACTAAGGTTAATAACTTTTTCCAGATTTCTGTCGGATTTCCACGGCTCGTAGGATGCCTCGGGCTTCCAGTTGCCCCAGTTATAGAGATGTTGGCCATTATCTATGTTGACCTGATCCCATGCGTGGGCACCCTTTCCGCCAATATATAACCGTCCTCGTCTGATGCGCGTGACAGGGTCGAAGTTGTCTTCACGAAAAACCACCTCATTCTTTTCAAGTGATCCGATATCCACATTGAAATCGCAAGACGCCGCGCTAATAACTGGCTGTGGATGGATCGTGCGAACGGCATGGTTATTGCCTTCGTAGAAGACTCCTTGCCAAAGCGCCAACCTTTCTAACACCTTAGCACCTCCTCAATGCATTCCAGACTGGAGTCGTGATGGCCAGATAAGACTTGCAGTGGCTCATGTCCCATCCTCAGATTGTATGGTATGCCTGATCAGGATCGTTGGGTTTTTCAGGGTTGGTCATGGAAATACGACCATCGCGCAGCAATGGTCGTAAATAGTTCTGGCGCAGGGTTTCAGGATTTCGCCCCAAGAGCAAAGCAAGATCTTCCGCACGCCATTCCCGCTGTCGGCACAGATCCACAATCAATTCCTGCACTTCCTGAGGAGGTCTGCGTTTTCCTAGTGCTCCTACGCGTGCAGCCAGTTCTCCTGGAAGTTCATTAAGAAAATTTCGACGAAGGGGATTTTCCGAAGGGTTACTAGACAAGAGAGGGGGGTTACTAGATAACGGATCCGGGTTACTAGACAAGAGAGAAGGGTTACTAGATAGGCTATTGAGCTTGCTAGATGATATTTCGGCTTCCATCATTTTTCGGCCTGGTTGGTACCAAGTACCAGGCCCTCGCCCTTGCTGGACCAGAAGACCTGCGTCCCGCAACCGCTTCAATGCCTGACTTGCAACCAAGGTATCTACCTTGTTGATCACGCGGTATAAATGGTTATCAATGCCCCCCAATTCTCGGGCAGCGATCAGGGATCGTGCTTCTGCGTCAGAAAGATGGAGATCCTTGAAACGAGAAAGCCAAGCCAAATCTTCCATTCCGAGGAAGTGGTGGAAGAAAAGGCTTGTCATAAACTGATCTTGTCCACGATCCGATTTGAACAAAGGTGGAGCCAGGCCGGCTTGCTCGCAAATCTCATGCATAACCCGTACCCCACTGCCCTTCGTTTCAGAAAATCGAGCATCGTAGAGGGCTGCCGCAATTTTGGGATTGCGTTGTATGGAACCGGGTTCGCCTAAATGTTCTGGTGATTTGAGAGAAAAGCCCGGGTTGCGGATTTCCAAACGATTGCTGTACCGAATAATCTGTACCGGAGCCTGGATCCGATAACTGCGGTGCATAAGTGCGTTGACTACAGCCTCACGAATTACGCGCCGAGGGACTATGGGACTGTCTTTGCGTTGAATGGCACCTTCTTCAAGGCCAAACGCCTTGGGCAAGTCGTCCAGGATGGCCGCCTGAGTGCGTCGAATTAATCGGAACAATGGATCACGTAACTCTAGGGTGTCAAAACGACGATCAGGATCAGGTACCCATTCTCGACCTGGAACACGGATATAGTCGACGCGTGTCATCGGAAAACAGCGGCGCAGTGCTACCTGTTTGCCGAATAACAGAAGTCCTGCCACGGTAGGCAGCCAACTTCCATTCGAAGCCCGCCTCACAGCACCTAAGGCCTGGAGGAGTTCCTCATCACTCCAACGCAGTTCTTCAGCATCCGGATTAGCTTCTCGGCGAGAAGCTCGGTAATCGTCAATGGCATCTTTTGAAAAATCCTCCAAGGTGGCGTCGGAAACGAATCCCGAATCAAAACTCTCATATTGGCGGTTTTGGTAGAGTACAGCGAGATCGTCTTCATTGCATCGCTGATCAGTGCTACCGATGCGCCGAAAAGCCCCACGGGGCAACCCTTGAGACTTGACGTAGATCGGCTTGTCTTGCGGGAAAGACTCTGGAATAAACACGACAAGTACCGGTTTGCCCTGAAGGCTTTCGGTACTGATTTCAAAACGGAGTGGCCGATTGAAAACACTGGCTGCTTTGGTAGCCAAGTCCGCGCTCAATTGGTCTGGATTATTAACCCCTACCACTTCATAGGTAAGTCCCGAAGCATCTTCCTTCCGAATGACACCAAGGAGAAGCCATCCCCCACCAAGTCCAGTCTCATTGGCAAAGGCGCACATCGTTTCATAGAGCGACTTACCAAGATCACTGGCTGCCTTAGCCTCGATGCGTTCGTTCTCATCAAGCAACTTAAGACGGTTGAACAGTTCTTGAGCATTCATGATGACCTGCGCCCATCGCTACGTCGATATCTCCTCAATCGCCTCTTCTGAACCATGATGACTCCAGTACTATCCGATTTTGTCCGGGGAGTTCGGGATTCAGGATTCTTTCCGGTTTTCCGTCCGAGAACCCTTCTTCGGGCGGCCGATCGTGCCCTGCAAGGAACACTACAAAATTTCTGATTCCCGCTTCTCGGGAAAAAGACTTTCCCGCAAATGGGACAAGTACGATCATTCATTCCGTGACCTCTCCAAGCAATTTGGCAATCTCCGCTTCAACCTGTTTGAGTTCCGCGTCGATCTCCTCCAGACGGCGTGGAGGAATGAACTTATAGAAGAAGCGGTTGAAGTTGATCTCATAACCAACCCGTCCGATCTCCTTGTCCTTGTCGTCCTGGAAGGATTCGTCGATCCAGGCGTCGGGGACGTGCGGCAGGACTTCCCGGACGAAATAGTCCCGAACACTCTCCAGGAGGGGAACGTTTTCGTAATCCGTAAGTTCTGGATCAAACACCCTGTCGCCATTAGCGTCCAGGACGGGATCGCCCTCCGGATCCCGCACGCCGAAAGCCTCGATCAAGGACTTCAGGAAGGTTTTTCCGACCTTTCCGATTCTCACGTCGGATTGGGCGGCCTTCTCCGCAAAGGTTTCCGCCCAGTCGAATGGTTTCACCTGTCCTACGTAAGGAGCCAAGGCCATGTTCCAGGCCGCTTTCTGGACATCCGACAGTTTGGACCACGCTTTCCCTTCCTTAAGCTTGGCAATTGTTTCTTCGTTGACGTGGAGTGCCATCCGGAGCGGTTGCAAAACCTTGATCCGCCGATAACCGAAGACCTGGTAATCGAATATTCGGTTCAATTCCCCTTCTTCCGCTGAGGAGTATATATCGGCGATCTGGCGTGTTTGCTCATCGCTGATCATGCGCCGTTTGTTGCCCTCATTCTTGATCGAGGTCCAAAGGCCGGTAGCGTTGAGCAACTGTACCTTGCCACGCCGGTTTTCCGGTTTCTTGTTGGAAAGAATCCAAAGGTAGGTTCCAATGCCTGTCCGGAAGAAGATCTCCGTCGGCAGGGCAATGATGGCCTCGACCAGATCGTTTTCCAGCAACCACCGCCGAATCTCGGATTCTCCTGATCCCGCCCCACCGTTGAAGAGGGGAGATCCGGAAAGGACGATGGCTGCCCGGCCTCCACCTTTTTCGGGAACCTCCAGTTTACTGGCAAGGTGCAGAAGAAACAGCATCGATCCATCGTTGATGCGCGGAAGACCTGGTCCGAAGCGTCCGGAATAGCCTTTCTGATTGTGTTCGTCCTCAACGGCCTTTTGATCCTTTTCCCACTTTTTCCCGAAGGGGGGATTGGCCAGGCCGTAGTGAAACCGCTCCCCCGGCAAATTGATCGTTCGAGAGCGTGCTTCCGAGCTTGATGTTTTTGGATAGATCCCGGCCCGGATCGCTTTCCAGAGTGCGGAGCAACATGCCCGCCACACATACGGCGTGAGTTTCCGGTTCAAGCTCCTGACCGTAAGGGACCATAATAGGCGGAATCTTGCTTTGGCTACCAAAGTCGGCGATATGGTTCATGGCATCCGTGAGAAATCCTCCGGTCCCGCAGGCGGGATCGTAGAGGGTTCGGATCAGACCGGGATGGGCTTCGAACAGGGCATCATCAGGATCGAGGAGAAGAGTCGTTGCAAGACGGACAACATCGTGCGGAGTCATGAAGTCTTCGGCTGCCTCGTTCACCTCCGCCCCGAAGCGCCGGATCAGGTGTTCGTAGATGTTGCTCATGACCCGGTCGGGTACTACATCCGGATGAAGATCGATGCCGGTAAAATTCTGGCAGATCTTGAACAGGATTCCGGCCTTGTCGAGCCGGATTACGGTGTTGCCGAAATCGAACTGCTCGAAAATGACTCGTGCGTTGTCGGAAAATTGGGCGATGTAATCTTGGAGATTTTGGCGGGTTTTCGTGCCCCCGAGGGTTCCGAGCGAGTATTCAGAGGTGTTGTAGAACGGATAGCGGGTGATCTGGCGAAGGATCAGGTCGAGATCGAGTCCGCTTTCCTTGTGTGTCAGATAATTTTTTCGAACCTCCGTCCGCGTGGGCTCAAGAACGCATTCGAGCCGTCTCAAAAGGGTGAAGGGAAGGATGATTTTTCCGAAGTCGGTGTGCTTGAAGTCACCCCAGAGATCTTCGGCGTTCTTCCAGATGAAGTCCGCAAGGGTCGTCGCCCGTCCATTCCCGTTTTCTGCCATATCTCTCCCAACCTTAAAAAGAAAATCAACCTTGGCTTGCTTCCACCGACCGGCCTGTTCCCATACGACATATCCTTTCGCGGGATAATACCTCGTTTGTCCCGAAAAGCGTAGCGAAACAGGAAAGCGGCCGTTCCTGTCCGCCGGGCTTTTCCCTATCTCAATGTCACGATGTCACGCGACGGTCCCGGTTCAGTTCTTGTCATTGGCTTTCTTCCCGCGTTCCACGTAGGCCAAAAACGCCGCTTCGAACAATTCATTGAGCTTCATGTCTCGCTCAAGGGCCTCCCGTTTGAATCGTTTCACGAAATCCGGAGGCATCTTGAAGTTCATCGGCACGAATTCGGAAGAGGGAACGGTGCCCCGCCCCCGGGTGGCCGTTTTTGTCGGTGTTTTCCGGGCGGTCAGGTCGTCCCCGGTCAGGTCCACGGTTTTTGCCATGTTCTCTCCCAATATTTATTTAACGAAATAAAGAATTACAGAAATCCTTTGATTTCCTTCCACAGCGCTTCGACCTCCCGATTGGCCGGACCTTTTCCGACTTCCGCCGCGGTGGTCCCGCCGGTCATTGCGGAGGCATACACCACGCGATCTGCGATGAAGGTTGGGCCACCGGACCGTGCTTCGAAAGGGCGGCCACCGCCTGGGCCGTGATGGTCGCGTTCCCCTTGGCCTGGTTGATGATGAAAAGAAAAGGCTTTCCCGCCTTTTTCACGAGGTCGACGGTTTCCCCGACCGACCAGAGATCGGTGGGAGAGGGCCGGACGGGGATGAGAATGAGATCGGACAAGGCGATCAACATCGCGGTCTGATCGTTGATGGTCGGGGAGCTGTCGATCAGGCAATAATCCGCCGCGTCCTCGAGCGTGTCCAACCCTTCCCCGATCCGGTGGAAGGGAATATCCGCCTTGGCCGGGGTCTCTTTCTCCCGTCGCCCATGCCAGGTGGACAGACTCGCCTGGCGATCAGTGTCGAGGAGATACACCCGCACGGCATCGGCCCGTTCGATCTCGACGGCTAGGTGCGCGGTCAACGTGGTCTTCCCAGATCCGCCTTTCTGGGAAGTGACGAGAAATGTCTTCATGATTTCCTCCTTTATTTAATTCGCTAATTAATTATTTAAAGAAATAAAGAAGATGTCAAGAAACTCGGGCTATTCACGCTTTATTATTGACGGCAATCACAATTTGAGAATTTTGGACCAGTGACGAATCTCTTCTTGGCTTGTATTAGCTAATTGGCTAATTAGCTCTTTTGTGATATCATTGAATTCTATCGGATCAAATTTTCTGCGGAGGGGTCATGAAAACAATTCCTGCCACGGAAGCCAAAAACAGGTTTGGAGAGCACTTCAATCTCGCCGACAACGAATCGTTGCTCATTGAAACCCGAGGTCTCCCGACCCATCTGGTGTTCAACGCCAAAACAGGCATCCGCCTTGTACTGGGCGCTTTCGCCGATGGGGCCATCAGCCGTAACGAAGCCATGGACCTCCTCGGTTTCGAATGGTACGGCGAACTCCTCGATGCCATGAGGGAAAACGGGATCGATCGGGGCGATGCCGTTCTGGATCCGAAAACCAGATCAGAACTTGACCTGGCGATGCCCATTCTTGAGGAGGCGCTTTCCTCATGATCCGGGCGATCAATATCGTGATCCCGGATGCCGGCCCGCTCATTTCCCTGGCAAAAAGCGGGCACCTGGATCTGTTGCTTCTTTTCAAGCCGGAGGTCCGGATCCTCATCGCCGATGCGGTGGCCCACGAAGTGACCCGGTTTGCCGGCAAGTATCCCGATGCGTCCGTCATTGCCCGTTTCATCGCGGAGAATGCCCCACGGGTTCAGGTTGAAAAAACCGAACTTGGGGCAACGCTCATTGCCGCCATGCAACTTTGGGACACCTACCAAAATGCCACACCGGAAAAGAAAGCCATTCTGGAAAATGCGGCCGGGCTCAAGCCCGAAAATCCTCCGCGCAACGGAGGTGAAGCTGCCATCCTGGGGCTGGCCCGTGAAATGACATATGCCCACAAGGAGAACACCCTTTTCGTTCTTTCCGAAGACCGCCGTTTTCTTTCCGCAGCGATCGGGCTGACCCGAACGCATGTTCTTTCGACTCGGGCTTTTCTCGAGGGTTTGGCGAGTCTTGGGAAAATCTCTCTCGAGGAAGTCTGGTCGGATATCGTGACCAACAGGGCAGGCGTCAACTCTGACTCTGTCGATGAACCGGCCGCGGACGAAGAAACCGATTGGCACTCCTCGATCAGCAAATTCGGAATGTCATAGGTTTTTTTGTTGTTCTCCATCACCAAATTCAAATAGCCGAAGCTTGAATTGTCACGATCCCAGGTCTCCATCAAAAAACCTCGTCCGCCAATTTCTGCTGCGCGTCTGTCCTTTTCGGTTCGACGACCGGGTAAGGAAGATGCCTTTTTCCAAGACCTTTCAGGATGTCGCCCCACCACCATTCCCGGCCTGTGGCTTCCCCGAATTCGCGGCGGCTGATTTCTCCTGCGGAAAGCTGGCGGAACAACTCATCGAGCCGCGAATTATCGTTGTCCGGATTCTTCTTCATCTGGCCTCCCTTTCTGACCTGGAAGAAGATCTCCCAACAATTCTACGGTTTTCTCGACCCGGGCGTTCTCCTTGTCGGTCTGCGAATGGGGTGACGGAAATCGGGTCTTCTGATTTCTCCGGAGGAGTCCGGAATCCCCGCAAGTCGACACAACACATGAAGGATTTTCACAATCCTTGTTTCAATCCCCGCTCCGGAAGAACGATGCGCCCGATTCTGTCCTTGAACGGCTCGGAAAATAACGTAAGCCCTTTCGACAGAGCCTCTTCCGACCGTTCATGATCGGTCGAGTCCCGGATAAACAGACGCACGGCTTCGTCCAAGATATGTTCCGGCAACACATTCACCAATGACTCCGACTGCAGAATGTCTTTTCGCCTCTTCAGTTCATCGCGCCGTTTTCCGGCAACGGCGATTTTATGAACTGCATACCTCTCCGGAGACGGGATATTCAGAAGAATCCCCTTCCCGACAGGGAGAGCGGCACGGATCGGATCCCGGACGAGATAATCCATGAATTCCAGAGGTTTTGCCATAAATCCGATCCCGAACGCCGGCTTGACGGCTTCGGGGGATGGTTCGGCCGGATCGAGGTTGGTGAGAATGTCGAGCGTCAGATCCGTTCCTTTCACCGCAAACGGATAGGTCTGTCCACGTTCCTCGAGAGAGGGTTTCGGTATGAGCGTAATCCGACGCCGGATCTCCTCCGGATCAATCCTGTTCGAATCGATGAAAACACTCACCGACCTGTCGATGGACAAGTCGATATCAAGCGTCATATAGGGAGCGCGGCTCTGAAGGGCGTAACCCGTGAAAAAAGGATACAGGCGGAAAGCCATCGTCCCGACCAGTATTCCTCCAGATTGAAAAACGCCCGCTTCCGCCAAACGATGGATTAGGGCAGATTCATCCTTCGACAGCTTGAGTACGCCCGTCGCTCCGAGCATCTTTATCAAATCGTCCACGACAGGCGTTTCATCGGATACATGTCGAACAGCATCCTTGATGGCTTGAGTGCGGTTTCTCGTTTCTTCCGTATCCGGCCCGATATATGTCCGGATTCGCTTCCCATTGAGCGTTCTCTGGAGATACCAATAGTCCCGTCCCTTGACCGGAACACGCACGACCGATGCCGAACGTTCGCCGATGCCGTATGCTTCACGAAGCGATTCCCGCTCGATGAGTTTGTCGATGAGATTCGAGTAGTTCGTGAGCGTCGTGATCGGGACCTTGTTCGCCTGCGTCATAAAAATTTCCCCGACAAAGTCGTTATACTCAATTTATGTCAAAAACGTCTTTTTTGAGTATAACTGATTCGACGGCTTCCGGATAGCTCTTGTAAGAGGGCCTGAGATCATCGACCATGTCTATTCTCCAATCCGGTCGAAGGTTCGCTCTTCAACTGCGATTTTTCCATCCGGATGCTTCCTGGCCGTCCAGACCCGATCCGTCAACGCCTCCGCCAGGGAGAGGCCGGATTCAAGGCTTTTCCGCATGTAGCCTCCGGTGTCGATGAACCGGTGGCTGGCGGTCCGGCGGGGCTTCCGAAGCGGAGTATGGCCGCAGTAGGTTGGAGACAGACCCGGGACCTCAAGGGCCAGCCCTTCCACCAGAAGTCCCCGTCGTTGCATGTTGATCGCATGGACGAGGGACCGGTCCCAGGTCAGGGAATCAACCACCGTCCCAAAGGTGTCGAAACCCGGAATGTACCGGGATTCCTCCCAGGGGAGTCCCGCATCGATGTCGGCATCGGTGAAGAAAAGGACCTCCGGACGGTCCACCTTTCCGGTTCCCTTCGGAGCGGATCCTTCATCCTCAGGAAGTGATGCCGAACCTCCGACCGGATCCAGGAGATTCCTTACGAGATCGGCATGCACAACATGAAACCGTTCAGATCCTTCCCCGATCACGATCAGAAGAGGAAGGGACTCCAGGCGCTCTTTCACCCCCTCCGGCATCCGGTAATCGCCGAACCACGCTTCCCCGCCGTTGAAGAGAAAGGCATGATCGGGTTTTCCGCCGGAGGACTCCATGGGGTATTTCTGGTCTGACCGGGGTTTGAGGAAGTCGAGCATCATGTCCTCGTGGTTGCCGATGACGGCATGAACCCAGGGCTCCAGGAGCAGGGCCAGCCCTCCGGGGCTGTCTTCTCCCCGGTCCACAAGGTCCCCCACGGAAAAAAGGCGATCCTTGTCGGGATCGAAAGCCACGTGTGCCATCAGGGCCCGGAGGAGGTCCGTCGTTCCGTGGAGATCCCCCAGGACGAAATCCCGTCCCGTCCTGTTTGCCGGGAGCCGGATAATTTTTTGATCCACGTTTATATCTCCACGATGGTTTCCGGATTCCACGTGGGATTGATCTCTTCCCATGCGATTCCGTAGGGGTTGCAGACGACCCGGGTCTTGCCGATCCGGTAATCGCTCGAGTCATGCATGTGGCCATGGATCCAGAGAACCGGCTGCGTCTCCTCGATCAGACCGTCCAGGTGCGAATAGAAGGCTCCGGAAATCGGGCTATCGGCGAACCGGGGCGGATTCGACCGCCGGGAGGGGGCGTGATGGGTGATCACGACCGTCGGACCGGAAAAGGGCGTTTTCAGCTCCTTCCGGAGCCACGAGAGCGATTTTTGAAACCGCTCGGCGACCTCCGGCCAGGCGATGTCGATGTAGAAGAAATCCCGCTCCCCCTTTCGTTTCCAGATGCTGGTGAAATCGGGCAGTTCCCGTTCGCTGGCCGGTCCGTGAGCCCCGGAGAGGAAATCCGTCCACAGAGTGGTGCC
>DAIEST010000223.1 GCA_027346125.1 Leptospirillum sp.
CCTGTCCGGAAGGAGACGTGGCGGTGGAGGAGGATGGGTGTCTCCGTCTCCCGACGGTGTCGGCATGAGGAGTGGAGACATGGCGAGAAGAACCACGACCCAGAGAGCAGAGAAGGTTTTTCCGATCCCGATGGCGACGATAACTGCGCCGGCCAGAAGTCCCAGGGCGCCCAGAAAAAAATGATGCGCTCCGACGAACAGAAGAGGGGAAAACCGTTTTTTCTCAAGATCGGACTGTTTTTTGAGTCTCGCCAGTCCAAGAGGCAGAAAAGGGAGCCTCGCCAGGGCCAGGGCGAGTACGAGAAGAACCAGAGCGGCGGGAGACCGGGTGTGGGGAAGCAGGAAGAGCAAGGCCGGAAAAGCGAGCAACATGGCGACGAGCGGAATGTCGAACCGGTGACCGTGACTGTGGTCGAGCCATCGCCCAAGAGGAAGGCGTACCAGGAAGACAAGAATGTTTGAAATTCCCAGAACCAGGCCGATCGAGCTTTTGGTCAAACCGGCTTCCGCCAGGAAAATCGGAAAGTAGGGCCAGACAAATCCTCCCGCCATCCCGTTGACGAACAGCGCCGACAGGACGAATGCCGTCGGGGGTAACGACAGAAGGCGTTTCGCCATACATTGTCCTCCGGACATCCAAACAGGAGAAGAGACCCGGGCGTGTTGCCCTTCCTGCGAGGGGAAAAGGCATTTGTGTTTTTGTCCCCTTTGGAAAAGGATTCAAAGAACCGTCCTTTTTCCGCCGGATACCGGGATTGCGGGCGCATTCTGAAAGGGGTCCACCCGAGAGGAATCCTTGCACCGTGATCTTAGACCGCTCTCACTGATCAACCGGGAACAAACCCGGCGCGAAGGTCTGGAGATTTTGTCCGTGCTTGTCCGAAATCCTCTGGAAGACATCCCAAGCGACGCCCGCTATTTCCGGAAAACCGGATTGATCTGGCTTCACTCTTCGCCTGCCGACAGAAAGCTCTACGAAAACTATCGGAGGATGTATCCGGAAGACCCGATCGTCCGAAGCCTTCTTTCCAGAATACCGAAAAGTGCCGGAAGGGGAAACGAATTTCATCTTCTGTGGGAAACCGTCTTCGATAGCGGGCGAGTCCTGCTCCCCGGCAACCGGTCGCCTGGTCGGGATACTTTCCCTTCTTGATCCTTGCCCGTTTGTTTCCTATAAATTCAAAGCCGGACTCTTTTTGATGGTCGTGGTATCCCTTGCTGTTTTGACGGTTGCCGTCGACAGGAGGATAAAGGAGAGGATAAACCATCTTGAAACGGGCAATGATCTTTCTTGCGATGTTTTCCTGGCTGTTCCTTTTCGGAGCGGGGATCTCTTCGGCAGACGGGTTCCGCTCCGCATGGGACCGCTACCGGTCCTGCTGTATCCAGCCGGATGGAAGGGTGATCGATCGGAGCCGCCAGAACGTGACGACCAGCGAAGGAGAAGCCTACGCTCTCTTTTTTGCCCTTGTCCAAAACGATCCGGCACTCTTCTCTCGCCTGCTCAGTTGGACCCGGAACAACCTTTCCCGTGGAGACCTGTCGCGTCATCTACCGGCGTGGCTCTGGGGGAGAGAGAAAAATGGAAAATGGGGCGTCATCGATGACAACTCGGCCACAGATGCGGATATCTGGCTCAGTTACGATTTGCTTGAAGGAGGAAGGCTCTGGCATCGACCGGAATACGTTCGACTGGGAGAACGCCTGTCCCTTCTGATTTCCCGAAAGGATTTCGCCAATCTCCCGGGATTCGGATTTTTTCCGTTGGGCGGAGAACGGGGTTTCCATCCGGATCGGATGCTTTGGCGGACGAATCCCAGTTATTTTCCTCCGTTTTTGATGCGCTTTATGGAGGTCCGGTTTGGTGGAATAAAATGGGGAGGCCTTCCCCGGCGATTTCTGGGACTGATGCAATCCGTCAGTCCTTGTGGATTCGTTCCGGACTGGGTGGCCTACGAGCGCGGGAAGGGATGGCGACGGGATCCGGTGACCGGCCCCATCGGGTCCTATGACGCCATCCGGGTCTATCTCTGGGCGGGCATGACGTCTTCCCGGGATCCGGAGGAACAAGCTCTTCTGAGTCGACTTCGGGGGTGGGTGCAAAAAGGGATCCCTTGGCCAACGCTATTTGTCAATACGAAGACCTGCTCCGCTTACGGAAAATTCCCGCCGGGATTTGCGGTTGCCTATCTTCCTTTCGTGCGTCGCCAGGGGCTTTCCTCTTTTCGCGAAGCCTACCGGATCCTCATCTCCCGTCTTTGGGTGAAAGACGACACGGATTATTACGACACCAATCTGTATCTGTTCGGGAAGGGGTTTCTCGAAAGACGGTTTGCCTTTGACGGAAAAGGCCGCCTCATTGTGGCCTGGGCGAAAGATGGGCAAAGCGACCAGCCGGTTGATTCCCGGGAACATAGAGAAAATTCTGGGAGGAGATGAGGAGGGGGCGAACCAGAATGAAAATGTGGCTGGGGGACAGGGACTCGAACCCCGATAGACAGATCCAGAGTCAGTAATCCATAGTTTTTATCCTGTTTGATCCCGATTGATGACCATCTACAAATCAAGCATTTTCAGGCACTTTCTAGAGATCTACTCTTTGATCTTCTCCCTTGTTTTTTGATGAAAATTGATGTACAAAGTTGAACATAGGTTGAACACGATTCCAAAGCTACTCGTCTCCAATCCTTGATGTTCAACCTTACCAAAAGCCTGAAAGTTGAACACGGAGGATGAGGAAATGGCGGCAGACAACGAAGTGGCTAAAAATGGGCGATCCCGGAGAGATGTTCACCATTTCACCCAAAAGTCCCTTGAAGCCTTGCTCCCGAGAGACAAGCCCTATATTGTCCGGGACGATGAGATCCGGGGCCTTGTCGTGAAGGTTTATCCGAGCGGGGCCAAGACGTTCTTTCTCAACGTCAAGGTCGGGCTTACTTCGGAAATGTTCAAGTTAGGTGTCTGGCCGGATCTGAATGTCGCCCAGGTTCGGGAGAAGGCCAAGAAGACGAGAGCCGACCTTGCGATGGGCAAGAACCCCAAGGCCGAGAAGAAGGAAGGCGTCACCTTGGGGGAGTTTTTCGAGGTCTACATGGAACGGCACGGAAACGAGAAGAAGTCCGCGAAGGAATACCGCTCCCTCTACCGTCAGCACTTGGAGGCGTGGAAGAATTTCAAGCTCCAAGAGGTCACCCGCCACAAGATCGAAGCCCTTCACCGGAAGGCGGGAGAGAAAACCCCAATCAGGGCCAATCGTCTTCTCGCCCTCATCTCTTCTGTTTTCGTCCAGGCGTCCTTGTGGGGCTATCATCGGGGAGACAATCCCTGCCGGGGGGTCAAAAAATTCAAGGAGGTCAGCCGGGACCGCTTCCTCTCCGGGGAAGAGCTAGGCCGGTTCTTTGAGGCGTTGAACATATCCGAAAGCGAGACGTTCAAAGACTTCGTATTGCTGGCCCTGTTCACCGGAGCGAGACGGGCAAACGTCCTCTCCATGCGCTGGCGGGACATCGACTTTGAGAGGTCCGTCTGGAAGATTCCGGGAGAAATGAGCAAAAACGGAGAGCCGATGCAGATTCCCTTGGGTCCGGACGTGCTGGATATTCTCCGGAGACGGCGGGCGGAAACCTCTTCCGTCTTCGTCTTGCCGGGGCCGGCGGCACGGGGCCACTACCGGGAGCCCTGGAAGGCATGGGCAACCCTCTTGAAGCGGGCCAAACTGGAAGACCTCCGGATTCATGATTTGCGCAGAAGCATGGGATCTTGGATGACCATTCAGGGAACCTCCCTTCCGATTGTCGGGAAGGCCCTAGGGCACAAGACCAGTCAGGCGACAAGCGTCTATGCCCGGTTGAACCTCGATCCCGTAAGATTGGCGATGGAGCAGGCAGTAGAGGCGATGACAAGGAATCGGAAGAAGACAACATAACCCACCTCACGGGGCCTAGATCGACGGATCGAATGCGGGGATTCTCCACCCGCTGGCCCCACCCCTTCGGAGACGCAAGGAGAATGCGGACATGAAACCAGAATACCCACCGGAATTATCATGGCTTCCGGATTGGACAGACCCCAATCAGTACCCCCCCGCAAAAGGAACGACCGGAACTCAATGGGCATGGGAGTTTTTAAGACGAAACCCCGATTATCGACAAGCCTATGCCGAACTCTCTTCTCTTCCAACCGAGGAGGGGTTTGAGAGGTGCTGGTCCATCATTCAAAGGTTTCACCTGACAGACGGTCTGTTCCCCCCCGATCCCCGAGCCAGGCACATCAGTGATGGTTGTTTCAAGGCGAACTGGTTCCGGTATTACCGAATGGACAAGGATCAGTCGATTCCAAAAAACGGATGGCGGGACACAAGAATCCTGATAGAGTTTGATCTTTCCCTTCCCGTAGAACCTCAACTGAGACATACTCGGAAGGTATTAGAGAGGGAGGGGAAAGGAAAGGCCCGGTACAAGATTCAAAACCTTAGCGATTATCTACGGATTCTCGATGCAAGAGACGATTTGGTAAAACCCACCCTTCCATGTATTACTCGAACCCTCTTCCCCAAACTCGCGGGGGGGGAGGAAGAGATCACGAAGGATCATCCTCTCGTCGAACGTGTGAAAAAGTCTCACAAGGTCGCGCTCAAACTCCGAAATCTCGACTACTGGAAACTCGTCCCCCTCACCTAATCGCCTGCCTGATTCTTCCGGAGGGGGGGAGAGTAATTCCTCGAAAAGATTCCCCCTCTACTTTCTTCCCCACTTCCAACAGACTGTCACCGTCAATAGGATTCAACATCCAAAAAACGGGGGCAAAATGGACGAACTTCTTAATTCAGAACAGGCGGCGCAGATTCTAGGGATCAAGCCCCAATCGCTGGCCGTTTGGAGACTGCATGGGGAGAATCTTCCGTTCGTAAAGGTTGGACGCCTGGTTCGATATCGAAGATCTGACATCGAAAAATGGCTTGAAGCTCAGACCGTCCCGGTCGGGGAAGGCCGATGACAACAAAAAAAGGCCGCCCCTCCGAAGGACGGCCAGAAGAAATCACCCAAATCAATGATACCACGGCCTTTCTGGATGTTCCAGTCACCGCCGACGGAAAACGGCCACCAAGAGAACCGCTGACCCCGGAGGCCCTGGGCCGGATCGTGGAGGCGCTCCCCAAGGGGCTGACGCCTTCCCACAAGGAAATTCTTCTCAAGTCGGGGCTCTCTGAAAAGGTCGTTGCGGAGTCGGGTTACTTCTCCGTTTCCGCCGAGTATATCAAGAAATTCGGCTTCTCATCGTCCCACGGCCCCGCCCTCGGCATGCCCTACCGGAACCGGGACGGCCAGGTGGTGCAAGTCGACCTCCGGTTTGACACCCCCATTCCCGATCCCAAGCGCCCCGGAAAAAAGATCCGTTATTTAAGCCCCCCAGGGCTCCCCAAGGTTTGCGATTGGCCCCAACGGGAGCCGTCGGAGGGAGATGTGGTCTTGCTCGTCGAAGGGAAGAAGAAGGCCGACGCGGCCCGGTCCCTGGGGCTTTTTGCTGTCGCCCTCCCCGGTATTTATGGCCTCGGGATGCGGGCCAAGGAAGCCCGGCACGACTTCGAGGCGTTCCCCTGGGAGGATCGGGAGGTCGTCGTTGTCTTCGATACCGAGACGAAACCGAAGACGAAGGCCGCAGTCGAGAAGGCCCGGACGTTCACTTGCGAGTACCTGGCCTCCCTCGGGGCCGTTCCGAAGGTTGCCATTCTCCCGGAACCAGAAGATGGGGAAGGGAAGATGGGCCTCGACGATTTCTTCTCTCAGGGAGGGACGAAGGAAGACCTTTTTTCCCTGATTGAAGACCCGGCCCCGGACTGGAAGACGCGCCTCGTTCTCACCGATGCCGGGGGTGTTCGGGTCAACGTCTTCAACCTCGGGCTTATCATCGCCAACGATCCCGACTTCTCCCGGTACAAGGAAACCCGCTTCAACGACCTGACGAAGCGCCTTGAGCTTCCAGACGGGACCCTCATCGACACCCCAATCTTGACCGAGCTCGCCGGAGATATTGAGGGGGCCTACAAAACTTCCCTCATCCAAATTGACACCATCCAACGGGTTCTGGAACTCATCGGCACGCAACGCCGATTCCACCCGATCAAGGATTGGCTCGAAGCCCTCCCGCCTTGGGACCGAACCCTCCGGATTGAGTGGCTTTTCCCGACATACTACGGAGCCAGGGATTCCGCCTTCGTTCGGTCCGTGGGAAGGAATCTCATGATCGCCGCCATTTCCAGGATCTTCTCTCCCGGCTGTAAGCATGATCACGTCGTAGTACTTGAAGGTCCGCAGGGGATCGGCAAGAGCAGGTCGATTCAAACGCTCTTTGGGACCGAGTGGGCAACGACCGCAAGGGCCGACATCAGCTCGAAGGATTTTGTCAGTGGGATTCTTGGCTTTTGGGCCATCGAGCTCTCCGAAC
>DAIEST010000229.1 GCA_027346125.1 Leptospirillum sp.
TGATACTGGTGAACAAGCAAACAGGATTTCCCGTGATGATCGAAACGATTTCCCCTCTGGGAGACTTCATGGAAAGAGTGGAGTACAGGAATTGCCAGACGAATGTTTTGTACCCGCAAGGATATTTCAAGCTTTAGGCCAAAGTTCCAACCCGCAAAAACGCACAATGCATTCTCCGTCAACGGGTTTCAGCTTTTCTGGGCCTGAAATTGTAGACAGTTAATGACCTATCCACTGTTGCGAAATTTCGTTTTTTATGTCACAATGTTACCATGCCAAAGCGTGGAGGATCCGTCCATATCGTCGACATCAAGCATTCCTACAAGGGCACGGTCCACATAACCACGCTCCTGCGCCGGAGCTACCGCGAAAACGGCAAGGTCAGGAACGAGACTCTCGGAAACCTCTCGCATCTTCCCCGTCCCCTGATCGAGATGATCCGTCTGGGGTTAAAGGGTGAGGCCTTTGTTCCGGCCTCCGGGGAGCTTCGGGTGGTCCGTTCCTTGCCCCACGGCCACGTGGCAGCGGTGCTGGGAACCCTGCGGACGATCGGTCTGGAGACGCTTCTGGGGTCTCGGAAGAGCCGGGACCGGGACCTTCTCGTCGCCCTGATCGTCCAGCGTCTCCTCGCACCGGGGTCGAAACTGGCCAACAGCCGCGATCTGAGAGAGGAAACGGCCACCACGAGCCTGGGGGAGGTGATGGGACTTTCCGACGTGACGGAGGATGAACTCTATGACGCACTGGACCGTCTCCTGTCCAAAAAGTCCCGGATCGAGACGGCACTGGCCAACAATCATCTTCAGGACGGGACCCTGGTGCTGTACGACGTTTCTTCCAGCTACTATACCGGGACCCACTGCGACCTGGCGAAGTACGGCCACAACCGGGACGGGAAGAAGCGGTTCCCCCAGATCGTGTACGGGCTTCTGTGCTCCCCGGACGGCTGCCCGGTGGCGATCGAGGTCTTCGAGGGAAACACCGCCGACCCGAAGACCCTGGAAGTCCAGATCGACAAGCTCCGGGAGCGGTTCGGTCTCGCCCGGGTGGTGCTGGTGAGCGACCGGGGGATCCTGACCGGCACGCAAATCGACCGGGTCCGGGGTATTGCCGGACTGGACTGGATCACCGCGCTGCGGGCGCCTTCCATCGCCAAACTCCGGGAACAGGGGACGATCCGTCCCTCCCTCTTCGACCAGCGGAATCTGGCCGAAGTGACCTCTCCCGACTTTCCGGGGGAGCGGCTCGTCGTCTGCCGGAACCCCTTCCTGGCGGACGAGCGGTCGGAGAAGCGGGAGGAACTCCTTCGAGCCACGGAGAAGGACCTGGATGCGATCGTGGCCGCCACGCGGAGGGAAAAACGCCCTCTGAAAGGCCGGGACAAGATCGCCCTTCGCGTGGGACGGTGGGTGAACCGGCACAGGATGGCCAAGCACTTCGAGCTTGGGATCACCGACAGGGCCTTCTCCTACCGCCGGAAGGAAGAGGCGATCCGGGAGGAGGCGGCGCTGGACGGGTTGTACGTCGTCCGGACCTCCGTGCCGAAGGAGGCGATGACGGCCGAGGAAACGGTGGGGGCCTACAAGAGCCTCGCCCATGTGGAGCGGGCGTTTCGGAGTTTGAAGACGGTGGACCTCGAAATCCGGCCCATCCATCACCGGCTCTCCGACCGGGTGAAGGCCCACGTCTTTCTCTGCATGCTGGCCTATTACGTGGAATGGCACATGAAACGGAAGCTTTCGCCGCTGCTGTTTTCGGAGGACGACCCCGAAGGAGCCCGGAACGAGCGGGAATCGGTCGTCGCTCCGGCGGTTCCGTCCGCTTCCGCCCGGGACAAGGCCGCCTCGAAAACGACCCCGGAAGGACTTCCCGTCCAGAGTTTCCGCTCCCTTCTCCGGAATCTGGGAACTCTGACTCAAAACCGGATGCAACCACGGGGAGAGAATGCGCCGGAGTTTACTCTTCTCGCCCAGGCGACCCCCCTTCAGAAAAAGGCTTTCGACCTGTTGGGGGTTTCCTCTTCTCTGTAGTCAGAAATCGTTCGTCGTATGGTGGTGCGGAACGCCATCCTGCGCCTGTTTTTTCCTGTTTCCCGTTCGGAACTTTGGTCTAAAAAGCCTCTATGCTTTTAGAGGCCTCTATAGAGAAGGGGGGGTTCCGGGGGCTCTGGCTAAACCTTCCGGGGGCTCTGGCTAAACTTTTTCAT
>DAIEST010000236.1 GCA_027346125.1 Leptospirillum sp.
CTGCGATCCCTACCTCGGCCTGCTTGAGGGCAGGGGAATCATTGACTCCATCCCCTGTCATTCCAAGCGTACCTCCTGTCTTCTGAAGAAATCTGACCAACCGGAATTTGTCTTCAGGGTAAAATCCCGCATAGACATCGCACAGGTCAGGATTTTTCAGAAAATCCTCTCTTGTACATACTTTATCTCCAAGCCCCAGCAATGAAGAGACGGTTCGGGCCGTTTCCACGGAATCTCCGGTCACCATCCGGACACGGACCCCCATTTTCCGAAGCTCTTCGATCACCTCCCGACTGTCCTCCCGTATCGGGTCAGAAAGGGAAACAAGCCCCACGATCCGGATCGCCCCTTCGGGACCTCCTGCCACAGCCAGAACCCGATTCCCTTTTCCAGCCAGCCGTTTTCTCTCTTCGGCCACCCTCACACGGGAGGAGTCATCACGACAGTACGACTCGAGCCCATCCGGAGAGCCCTTGATGGCAACCCAGACACGGTCGTCCCGGAGGAGTCGGGATTCGGAGCGTTTGGTCGCGGGATCGAACGGGACAAAGGAAAGAATCGTCCCGGACGCGATATCCCGGCTTTTTCCTGCCGCAATCAGAGCCATATCGATCGGATCCTGAGTCGCCGGATCGGAAGCCGCCATCGCAATGGACAACACGTCGCTCTCGGTAAAGGAAAAGAAGGGGACGATTTCGGCAATTGCAATCCTGTTCTGGGTCAGGGTTCCCGTTTTATCGGAGAGAAGTTCGGTCATCGTCGCCGCGTCTTCTATCGCGGCAAGACGGGTGACCAGGACTCCATGATGGCTCAGTTCGAAAGAGGCCAGTGCGGTCGAGAGGGTGAAAGTCGATGGAAGCGCCACCGGAATGGAAGAAATCAGAAGGGTCAGAATCAGGGGGATAAGGGGAGCGAGCGCCATGTGATGGGCAGTGGCACCCAGAAGCAGAAGAACAGCAAGCAGGATGGCAATGAACGCCAGAAAACGGACGATGCGAAGAATGATTTCTTCGAAATGCCCCCGAACGGTGGCCTCCCGGACAAGTTCGGCCGTTTTTCCAAAAAAACACCATGGACCCGTGGCCGTTGCGACGGCGGTGGCCTCTCCACGACGCACGACAGAACCTGAGTAGAGAGTGTCTCCTGGACCTCTCTCAAGGGGAACGGATTCTCCGGTCAGAGAGGACTGATCGACCAGCACCTGCCCACTGCCCACAAGAAGATCGGCAGGAACAAAATCCCCGACACGAATATGGATCCGGTCACCGGGAACGATAAACTTCGAAGACAACACTTCCCACCTTCCGTCACGGAAGACCCGGCTTTGAACCTCCAGACGTTTCTTCAGCAGGGAAAGCGCTTTCTGTCCGCGACGTTCCTCATAAAAAGCAAGGAGGGCGTTGAAAATCAGGAGAAAGACGACGATGCCGGCCTCGACCGCTTTATGGAGAATCATTTCAAACACGAAAGCGACCGCAAGCAGGGCGGGAATGGGCCCGATAAATTTTCGGAGAAGAAGTATTGCCAGGTTTGGCAAGGGAATGGTGATTTCGTTTGGGCCGTAACTGCCCAGGCGATGTCGGGCTTCTTCCGCTGAAAGCCCGGAAGACGCGGATTCTGACAGGGAAGGGGTATCCGGGAAGGAGGGCTCTTCCCGGGAAGACTCTTCAGACTGGCGAGAAAAGAAAGGGATTGATGCCCACCGTTTCAATGATCCCTCTTGCGTCGGGCGGTGAATCAGAAAGCGGCCGAATCTAGTGCGAAACTTCCTGATGGTATTTCTTGTGATACAGGGTTTCCTGTCTTGAAAAAGCCACCGTCCGGTAACAGGCCGGCAAAAGGGTTTTTCCCGAATTCATGCAATGCTTCGGGGTCAGCCGGAAGCGGACCACGGTATCGAGATTCCTGAGCGTGATCCAGTAGTGGCCCTTCCGCCCCGGATACAGTCCGAACGGCTCTCCGTTTGCGATCGGGATGATCCTCAGATCCAGGCACCCCGTTCCAGCGCTGTCCTGCTTCTCCAGACATGTCCTGGTCAGTGTCAGATGCCCCACGTGGGGATAGGCCCCGGCCGCGACCAGAATCAGGTTCTGATTGGGGCCGGACAGGATTGTCCTGACCCGACCAACCTCCTTTCCGATCGAAATGAAGTGGAAGATCATCCCCTGATTCTCAAGTTGCCCGATCCCGATGACCCGACCACCCTTCAGAAGAAAGGCAATCATCCCGTTGGCCAGAGTGACCGGAGAAAAAGGATGGAGAGAGGAACCCTGATAGGGGATGGAGTACTCATGAATGCACGCCGTGGTCCTGCATCCGTCTGGCAGAAAAGCGATCCGATCCACATTCCTTTCCGTGATCCAGAAACCCTTTCCCGGATCCCTGGAAATCCCGGAAGGCCCGGGACCCTGAGACGGAAGTCTGATCGATGTCATGCAGGATGCGTGGAAACAGCCTTTGGGAATCCTCGATATCTGACCTGCGAGCTGCTCCGTCACCCAGACCGTTCCGGTCGAACGATTCACCACCCCGCCGGAAGGATACGAAGGGCGCCTGGGCAGCAGAATGGCACGCACACACTCGTCCGAACCGCAGTTCGCCGGAATATAGTCGATCCGGTCTGCAAGCCTCAAAAGGACAAACGCACCTCCACCGGGAAGACCAACGATTTTTCCGGGGTCCGACAACGGGGGGGAGAACTTGACGAAATTGGCACAATCCTGCTTGAGGCACCCTCTGGGAAACAGGTAAAC
>DAIEST010000252.1 GCA_027346125.1 Leptospirillum sp.
GGGATCTGCCGTGCAACCGGGTCAGGAAACTTACCGCCCTTCGAAGGTGACGAACCCCTCGCCTCCCGGATTTCCCTGATCGATCAGATCCGGCAGGTACAGCGGGGCACGCCGTACCCAGTCGATGATGAAATCGACCGCGCTCACGACATCTTCTCGGGAAAGATCGGGGTAGCATTCTGTCACGATCCGCTCGATGGAATATCCCTTCTTGAAGAGTTCGAGAAAAACGGAAACGGGAATATGGGTCCCTTCGAGACAGGGTTGTCCTTTGGCGATGCGGGGATTCATCCGGATTTGTCGACTCATCTCAACTCCTTGCAAGGTGTCATAGTACGATCGATTTCAGCTGTTTTTGAAAGAATTCATTTCGAGGAACGGATCGTGTTTTCCGCCGGAGTGTTCATAGGGATTCCTGTTCCGCTCATTTGAGCGGATCCGCTTCAATTCCCAATCGTAAAGGGCTTCCGTTCTCCGAACCGACTGCTCGACAGAGAAGTAGTGTCTGATCTTTGCCGAATAGAGGGTCCGGACTTTCTGAACGCATTCGGAATCCGAGAGAACCTCCCTTACTCCTTCTGCAAACGCTTCCGTATCCAGGGGCCGGATCAGCTTTCCGCCCGGTGCCCGATTGAAGATTTCCGGAATCCCTCCGACCCGAAACGCCACGACCGGCACTCCGTTGAGCATACTTTCCATGGTCACCAGAGAAAGCGACTCCCGGATGGAGGGCACGAGAACGACAGAGGCAACGGAAAAATAAGGCGAGGGATTTTCCATTCCCCGGAAGAAAAGGCGTTTTTCCAACGCTCCGGAAAATTTTTTTTCGGCTTTCCGAAGAACTTCATCCCGGAGAGGCCCCTCCCCCAGGAAAACCATCACAAGGTCCGGAGTCTGCTTCCAGATTCGGGAAAGAGCATCCAGCATCAGGAAATGCCCCTTGTCCTTCTGGAATGTTCCGATCTGAAGGGCGATCGGCCCGTCAGGGGGGAGAGAGAGTTCCTGGCGGAGCGCATCGGAGGACTGGCAGGAAGAATCCCGGGTTCTTTCCATCGAAATGCCCCGCGGGATCGAGACGACGTGCCAGAAAGGCAATCCCCGTTCCACAAAGTAGAGTCTCAGGGCATCGCTGACGACGACAAGTTTATCGCACATATGCCGAAACGGAAAAAGGTTGTGCGGCGGGTTCAGGATATGTCGCTGGCGGATGATCAGCGGTCGCCCGGAACCCAGGGAGCGGGCGGCCAGATTCCCGAGCCAGCTGTCGATATAGCTGGTCGTAACCAGAACATCGATCTTTTCCTGGACAAGAACGCTCCGGATCTGTCTGACGGACCCCAAATCCACATTGCTCCGGAGGGGGAGGGAGAGAGTCCTGGTCGCTCTTGTTGCCGATCGCTCCAGTTCCGTTCCTGTACGGGCTCCAAGAATATATTCGTGCCCTCTTTTCATAAACTCGAGCGCTTCCGTAATATGATCCCTCTCCTGGCCTCCGAAGCCGGTCGAACAGTCCAGATGAAGGATCCTCATGACGCGCCTCCCGGTTCGATTGATTCATTCACGAAAGAACTACGCACCCGATTTGAACATCATGGCATATCCCATGAACCGGATGAACGAGAGTTTTCCCGACACGGGACGGCACGGCAAGAGAAAGAGGTCGTAGATGCGTCCAATCCGGGCATGCCGCACGCTTCTCGCATTCCGGTACCCGGCTTCCCTCACCCATTGAACGCTCTCGTCCGTATAGCTGCCGTAGGGATAACAAAAAGAGGTCACCTCGCTTCCCAGGAGATCTTCGAGTTCCGTCCGGCTATCGAAGATCTCCCTCCTGGCCTGCAAGGGATCTTCCCGGGACAGGAGGCCCAGATCGCAATGGGTCCGGGTATGCGAACCGATTTCAAATCCTTTTCCCTTCAGTTCCCGGATCTCTCCTCCATCCATCAGGGGAACCCCTCCCCAAAGCGGGTCGGCAGACCAGTCGGTCACTTTCCCAAGCCTGGACGAAACACAGAAAATCGTGGCATGAAACCCGAACTGTTCGAGAATCGGAGCCGCGCATTCATAATTGTCCAGATAACCGTCGTCGAAGGTAATGATGCAGGTGTTCCTGGTATCCCGTGCCTTCATCCCCTCTTCCATCGAGACTCCCTGAAGCCCGATTTTCTTCAGGAACTCCATCTGCCGGAAAAAGAGTTCCGGAGAAACCCCGACATGGGGAGAAATGCCGGGCGCGACCCGATGGTAGTAAAGGATGGAGGGAATCACGGTCCCATCGTCGAGTCGGATCATGACGGGATCGTCTCCCATCGTTTCACCATGTCTTCCATCGTTTCGATAACGTCTTCGACACGGATTTGCAAAAGACAGTTTTCCTCCCCCATCGAACACCCCGTATGCATGCAGGGCGAGCATGCGGGAGGACGATAGAACACCGCCGCACTGTCAGTCGGGACCGGTCCCCATACCCTGGGAGTCGTCGAACCGAACAGGGCAATCAGCGGGGTCCCGGCACTGTGCGCCAGATGAAGCGGAGCGCTGTCGTTTCCGACAAACAGTGTCGCCCTGGCGAGGAGAGCATGGAGGAACGGAAAGGACCGCTGCACGATGATCCGTCGAACCTCCGGATCCATGCTCGCCTCCACGGATTCCATCAGCGTCGTTTCTTCCTTCGTTCCGGCAATGACCGCCACTCCCCCGGTTTTCTTCCCCCACCAGGAGGCGGTCCGTCCGAACCGGTCCGGAGGCCAGCGCTTGAACCAGTGGCGCGCACCGGGATGAATGACCATCAGCGGCTTCCCCTGGACATCGTTTTCCAGGAGGAACCGGTCGACGTGTTCCTGCTCCCTGATGTCCGGCGGGACAGAGAAATCGGGGACGCCCGAAGGGAGTTTCAGTCCTCCCCCTGCAAACACGGACTCGGTAAACACCGTAACATGTTCCGGCCCATGATCGTAATCGTAGGGAAAAAAAAGATCGTAGGGGTCCGAAGACCGGTGATCGTCTTTCCATCCCGCACCGACCTTGATCCGCGAACGGACCCGTCGCGTAAAGAATTTCGAGCGGTCGGACATGGTCAGATCGACCCATAGATCGAACGTCCTTTTTTCAAGAGCCCGGCCAAGCTCCCTTACGCTGTTCAGTTTCGCGAGGCCGCTCTCCCTCCGGAAAGGGAAATGCGGGATCCCCAATTGCTTCAGAGGGTATTCCGTTCCCTCGTTGACGATCACGAAGAGATCGGCATCGGGGATCGACTTCCTGATCTTGTGGAGCAACGGGACGAGAAGAAGGACATCTCCCGCGTAACGTGTCCGATAAATGCCGATACGACAGGCCGGGAAGGACGATGCGGGAGGAGGGATGCCGGGGATCATGGCGGCAGGATTTTCTGTTCTTCAAGCGCAGCAAGAACATCTTCGACCCCGATCGACTTCATGCACCGGTTGTCGGGGCACTGGCCTGCAAACGACTGGCAGGGCGAACAGGCCAATCCCTTCCTGACCAGAGTTCCACGAAACGGACGGTAGGAAACATGGTCTCCCGGTCCGAAGAGCGCCACCACTTTTTTCCCGATCGCCTGGGCCAGGTGCAAGGGACCGGAATCGTTTCCGAGAACTCCGCGGCTCATGGAGAAAATCCCTTTCAGGGTCGGAAGGTCCGATTGGACGATCCATCTGAAGAGCGGTTCTTCATCGGGAATCTCCCTTGCCACTTGACCGACGGCCCGACGATCGTTCGGCCCTCCCAATAAAAGAACCGCCACATTGCGTTTCATGATGCGGCGGATCAGTTCCGCGAACTGTCCGGAGGGCCAGTTCTTGTTGTCCATTCCCGAACCGGGAAGGATCGAAACAAAGCCCTCGCATCTGTCAGGAGGAAAGGAGACCAGCAAGGATCGGGCTTTCAGGATGTTTTCCGGGAGAACGGTCAGGGAGGGCTCCGTTCTTGTTGTCCGGAACCCCAACCGACTGGTGACGAACTGCATCTGGTCGAACATGTGGGTCAGCGCGTTCGAGAGTCTGACCCGATCCGTATAAATCCAGGAGTCGAGAAAAGGGAGGGGATGATCCATGATTCCAACGCGCCTTCCGGCATTGGAAGCCGCGACGATGACCCTCGAACGGGGACCTCTCGAGAACAGGTCGAAGACGATATCGTACTGTTCTGCCCGGATCTCCTTCAGAAACTGGAGATAAGTCTTCCTGACGGAATCCGTGCCGGCAGAAAAAGAGTGTGTGGCTCGTGGGAGCGCCAAGACCTTCCGGATCAGGGGCTCTTCGGAGAACAATGCCGCAAAGGGCTTTTCCATCAGATAGTCGATCAGGCTGTCCGGACACGTGTCGTGGACAGCCTGAATGGCCGGCATGGTCAGAACCATATCCCCGAGAGCCCTGAGTCCGACAAAGAGAACCTTTTGCATGACGGGATCAGCCCTTCTGCCAGGGGGCCGTCGTCATACGGCGGAAGAGGATCTGTATGGCAAGGCTTCCTCCACCAGCATGACGGGGATCTCGTCCTTGATGGGATACAGGAGATGGCAGGCCGGACAGGCAAGCCCTTCCGGGGTGGAGACGGTCTGGAGATCCCCCTTGCATTTGGGGCAGACCAGAATGGAAAGCAGAAACGGGTCGATGGACATTGTCGGACTCCTTTTAGAATTTGATGATGCCAAGGTCCAGGAGAAAACGGTTGACGGCCTCCGGGAAAGAGACGACTTCCGTATAGCCCGTTTCCGGCAAGACCGGATTCTGGGGAGACTGTCCTCCGGAAATGAGGTATCCCTTTACGCCGGCAGAACTGGCCGCCTCCACGTCACGGATTGCATCTCCCACCATCATTGCACGGGAGGGATCGGCAGAGAAACTCTCCAGCGCGGACAAGAGGAGCCCCGGGTTGGGTTTCCGGCAAAGGCAGTCCACATTGTAACGCGCGTCACTCGAGCGGGCGAGATGGGGACAGTAGAAAAAACGGTCAATGGAAGCCCCTTCCCGGGAAAGAAGAGCATTCATGTAGCGGTGGGTTTCCTGGACGAACTCTTCCGAAAAATACCCTCTCGCCACTCCGGACTGGTTCGTGATCACGCACACCGGAATCCCGAGGTCATTCAGCTTCCGGATCGTATCGATGACTCCGGGAAGGAATTCGACATCCGAAAGCCGGGAGAGATAAGGAACATCCCTGATGAGGGTTCCGTCGCGGTCGGTCATGACCAACAGATGCGTATCGTTCTTGTTTGTCATGATGACGGTGTCTTTATTCCCAAGATGCCCTCACGAAGAATAGGAAAAACCGTTTCTGGCGTCAAAAGTTCCATGCACCGGTGATCGATGGGGCACTCCCGGAGAAGGCAGGGCGAACAGGAGACAGGATGGGAAAGGATCCTGGTCCGGTCGGACATTGGTCCCGTCGCAACAGAATCCGTGGGCCCGAAAAGAGCAATGCCCTTCATGCTCAACGCCGCTCCGATATGCATCATCCCCGAATCATTGGACACCAAGTAATGGCATTGGGACAAGAGGGCAATACTTTCTTTCAGCGGCAATTGTCCGTCGGTGGAGACGACCCTGGGTGAATTTACGGCTTCCGAGATCTCCCGGGTGACGGATTTATCCTTTTCCCCGGAAAAGAGGATCACCGAAACGTCAGGAATTTCTTTCAATATTCGCTGAATGAGCGATTGATAGTAGCGGGTGGGCCACATTTTGGCGGACCCGAAAAAAGCGCCGGGATTGATGGCGATCCGGAGGGCGCTGTCAATCCTGTTGTTTTTCAGGAACTGCCGAGCCCCTTCAATGAGAGCCTCCGGAATCCGGAGTCGGGGATTTCTCTGCGGGATGGGACCCAGAACGGATTCGGCAAGCTCGCGGTAGTAAGAAGCCTGGTGGAGATGCCTGTCTTTCCATACTTTGTAATCAAGGGTGCGATCGAGAAAAAGGGAGCGGCATTCCGAGGCATACCCGACCCGGTGCGGCAATTTCAGACGCCACGCATCGAATGCGGACCGGAAAGACAGGGGAAAGCACAATGTTGCCGCACCCGACGCTCTCCTGAACTGTTTGTTTTCAATATTCGCCCTGGAGAGAACCGAAGAGATGGATGGGGAAAGGGAGTAGACGTCCAGTGTTCGGGAAGAAGAAATCACGGTGATCCGGGTATCGGGAAACGTTTCCCGAACGCCTTCCAGAGTGGCGAGGGAAACGATCGCGTCCCCGATCCAGTTGACTCCATAGATGTAAAGATCAGAGATCGGCACTGAGTCAACCATTTCCGGTAAATTGAACCTGAAAAATGGGCTTGATGTAGTCACTGGACCAAAAGCCCCTCTGACATGATATTAAATTCAGTTATTCCAGAGGGAATGAGTGGCTGAGATTTCCACATCCAGAAGCATCCTCATCATAGCAATACCTGACAATCACCCATTTGACTGAACGAACACTACGTTCAGAACATCCCTCTCAATGGAAGGCCAATCTTTTATTCGTGTTCCAATCTGGCCTTTTTCCAGCAAGTAACAAGAATACCCGTATTGTCCCATCTGGGAGAGATAATCCCAAACACTGCTATTGGAGACATGTTTCAGATATTCGGGCGATATTTCCGAAAGGATCATTGGTTTCGTTCTTTTGAGAGTCGAAGCGGCTCCCTGAAAAACCAAAGGTTCCGCACCCTCGACATCAATCTTGACGAAATCTATTTCCCTGCCCGTATCCAATATCTGGTCCAAGGTACTTACAGTCACGTTTTGACTGGAGAAGGATTGCTGAGATTGTCTCACGAGTCTGGATGAGCCTGGATTGTTGATGCTCGTGTTCCACTCGAGTGTTCCCTCTCCCGGGATATTTGAAAGAGCAGTGTTATGAACTTCAATATTTTTAAATCCATTCAGATCGATTGATTTCTTGAGATGCAAAAAGGTCGACAGTCTCGGCTCAAACGCAATGACTCGTCCTTTTTCGCCAACTATTTTCGACGCTTTCAGGGAATACCATCCGATATTTGCCCCAATATCAACAAAAACAGAACCAGATGAAAGAGCACCGAGAATGAAGCCTGTCTCTTCAAGCTCGTATTGATCAAAGAGCGCTCCCAGGGAGACACCATGGTCCAGGAGATCAAGATAAATCATGGTTCCATCCTGAAGCTCCGACATCACCCATTTTTCGCCGGGCATTGAAGAAATGATCTTCCTGAAAAATTCCCGAGACGACTCCAACGCCTGATATTCTTCCGGCAACACAATATATTTTGCCAAACTCTGCAAATACTTCTTCTTAAACTTATCGAATATCTTTTTCATTCATTCTCCCGATCTAGGATCAGATTGAAACGCAAATCATATTATTTGGACAATGGCAATTTTGCATGTTTCATTGCCCTTTTTGACAATACGGACAATCGTGAAAATCTCCAAAAAGGTTATCGAGAAATTTCCGATCCATCTGCTCCGGGAGTGGATCGTCCGAAAAAATTTCCGATCTAAAGTACCGCTTGCGAAGTCTCGACGGAAAATAGGACCTGATCAACATTTTCCAGGATTTGAGGTCCAAGGGCCTGGTCCGAAGAGATTTCTGAAGCAGAAATCTTCCCAGAGCGACTCCTTTTTCGTAAGAGAAAAAAGGGAAACTCGCCTCCCTGAGCCACTGGCTTTTTAAATAACGAAAACCTCCAGGATCGCAGACATCCCGATGAAGCATGCATAAATTTCTTAATTTGTGAAAGAAGTAGTCTTGATTGATGAGATTTCTCGTCCAGAACACAATGTTTTTTCGTTTTTCATACAGGAATTCTTTTGAAGGGACTCTAAAACGAATGATGGGTTCCGGGATACAGGCAAAGGGACCTTCAAAAAACATACGAACGGATAAATCATCATCCTCCATATAACAAGGACTGAAATGAAGATCGAACAGCCTTTTTTCCAATGAGGGTTTCTTTTCAAAAAACATTACGGATGGAAGAAGAAACACCAAACTCGACATACCAGGAAATATTTTCCTGGCCCATTCGGGGACTGTGTTACGAGTACCTTGCTCCAGAATGGTGGCATTGTCCAAGGAAACCTTGTCGATCAAACCATAGACGATTGATGTTTCCGGATGGGCTTCAATGGCATCCCGCTGGAGCTTCAGGCGGTCCGGGTACATCATGTCATCATCGTCCAGTAAGGCAATATAGCGTCCTCTGCTCTCAAGAATGCCCCTGTTTCGAGCAAATGTGACTCCTTGAAGAGGCTCATGGACGATACGGATTCTGGACGGATAATTTTGGGAGTAGAGGTCGGTGATCGCTCGTGTTTCCGGAGAAGCGTTGTTATCAACAAGAACAAGTTCCCAGTCCGTTTCGGTCTGGGCCAGAACGGATTCGATCGCGTCTTTCAGGAACACCCCTGACCGAAAACACGGAATCACCACAGAAATCAGCGGCATGGGGGATTCTTTTCTCCAAGATCATTCATGGATTGTCCCCTTCAACGTACTTTTGAAAGAACGAGAAGTTTCAGAAAAATCCTTTGCCATCTTAAAAAGTTTTTGAGATTTGGAGAATAACGGAAGATGGCATATCCGACCCAAAATGCATCTTTCCAGTCGGAGTGGTTCCAGTCCGACTTGAGCAGATCCACCAGTTTTTGGGATTGGCTCCATGTATTCCAGGCAAAATACTTCAGATAGAGCCTTGAATCACGTACATGCAGTTTTTTCCCTCCCCAGGGAACGATGAGTGAAAAAAGGTTTTTTGCTTGCGATTCAAAAAACAAAACTTGCTGGCCATCGTCTTTCCTTTGCTCAACCCTGACAAGAGAAAATCCGGCTCTTTCAAAATAATGCAAAACAGAATCGAAGGACCAAAAAATATTTCCCTGTCCGTGTTCTTGAAGGCCATGATCTTTCTGTGACGGATCATGGACATGGCAATCGTATTTGATGGCAATGAGCCTGCCCTGCCCTGTGCAGACTGACAGGAGCGCCCTGAAAAGATCAAGGTCCTCACAAAAGGATGGAAGGCACAATTCTTTCAGTTTCCCCGTATCACCGCTACCGCTTTGTTCCTTTTGTTCCTGATGGTTTTTGCGCAACTCCCGGCTGTTCAGAGTGTCCAGTTGCCGCGCTCCGCAAAAACACATCCTGTGGATGAACAATGGGGAATCTTCCAGAATGTGGCGCATGGGTTTCCCACAGGCAAAGCATGGAGGATTGGAGACAATAGAAGTTTTTTTGATGGAAGGAAGGGTTGCCCATAAAACCGTTTCGACAGAAGGTCTTCTTTCTTGCTCTCCGGGAAAAGCTATGATCTGACTTGCAAGTGGGGATAATGGACGAACTTCAAAAGGGATGATACCGGGTTCCAGATTGATGGTGAAGACGGGAACATCAA
>DAIEST010000253.1 GCA_027346125.1 Leptospirillum sp.
AACATCCATTTCAAGGGGTTCATCGACACCTACGCCCAGTACAACCCGACGGACGCCAGCTACTCGAACTTCCGGGCCTACGACTTCGGGGCCAACTCCTTCAACGTCAATATGGCCCAGCTGAAGTTCTGGAGGCCGGACTACGACGGCAGCGGCTTCGTGCTCCGCACCGACTTCGGTCCCGGCGCCATGGCCTCCGGGCAGAATTTCACTCCGGGGTTCTTTGGTGTTCGGGGGACGACCTCCGGAAACACCGCCACCATGCCCTGGTCGCTGTTCTGGCTGGAAGAGGCCTACATCAATCTGTGGATCCCCGACACCGACAAGGAACTCGAAATGTATGCCGGACAGTTCCAGACGCTGGCGAACTTCGAAGTGATCCAGCCCACCGGCGACTGGATGGCTTCTCTCTCCTATACCTTTTTTCTCGGGGCTTATACCCACACCGGGGTGCGGTTCCACTATGCCCCGAACGGCAGCAACAATATCTATTTCGGCGTGAACAACGGCTGGAACACGAGCTTTCAGAACGATCAGGGGAGCGACTTCCAGGACTTCGAGCTGTCCTACATCGGAAACCCTGTCTCCTGGCTTAATTTGGATTTTACCGGGCTTTTCGGTCCCCAAATCCGGAACACCTATCCACTGGGTGCATTTGGCCCGGCCGGTTCGGATACGAATGCCAATGTCCCGACCTGGAGAAACTACGGGGCGTTCGTCGTGGAAATCGGCCCGATCGACCATCTCTGGTTCGTGACCGACGACAGCTACGGCTGGCAGGCAGAAGGGGCGGCAGTAAACGGATCGACGACCCCCAATGCTCCGGCGACCTGGTATTCGAGCGCAAACTTCGTCCGGTACGATATCAGCGACACGCTGGATGTGGTGGCGCGCTACGAGGTTTATTATGACGCGGCCGGATTCATGATCGGAAACGGTGTGCCGACGGCCATCAACGACGAATCGGTCGATCTGCAGTGGAACTTCATGCCGAACGCGTTCACCCGCGTGGAATACCGGCACGACGATGCGAGCCAGCCCATCTTCAATTCCAATCTTTATGGCATCGCCTCCGGTGCGTCTAGCGGCGGCAATCATGGAAACGCACTCAACAGCATGAACACGTTCGATCTTGAACTGACCTACATGTTCTAGAACGTCTGGTGGATTGTTCCGAAGGAGAGGGGGAATTTTCCCCCTCCCTTGATAACCCTTGCCACGGTCTGCGTGTGGCGCGGTTCAAATCATCGTTTATGTTCTTTTTAAGGAGACTCCCATGAAAGGAATTTTATCTCCTCGGCCAATTCAGTGGGCCCTGCTTCTGGTCCTCGGATCGCCGGCCCTGGCCCTGGCGGCAGCTGGCCCTACACCGGCGGCGATCGCTTCCGATACCATCTGGACGGTTGTGGCGGGTGTTCTGGTGATGTTCATGCAGGCCGGATTCGCATTTCTGGAGGCGGGTCTGACCCGTGCCAAGAATGCGGGCCATATCGCCGTCAAGAATCTCGTGATCTATTCGATCGCGTCCCTGGTCTTCTGGGCAGTCGGGTTCGCCGTCTGCTTCGGAAACGGCAACTCCATCATCGGGACCTCGGGATGGGGACTCGATGTGGCGGACAAGGACGTCAACACCATCTTCAGCTCCCTGTCGTTCAGCGATGTTCCGCTGGCGGCGAAATACCTCTTTGAGGTGGTGTTCTGCGCAGTCTCCCTCGCCATCGTCTGGGGCGGCATGGCCGAACGCACCAAGTTCTCGATCTATATCATCTTCGGCGTGATCTTCTCCGCGGCGATCTATCCGGTTGTCGGTCACTGGATCTGGGGCGGCGGCTGGTTGTCGACTCTCGGAATGCAGGATTTTGCCGGTTCCACCGTGGTGCATCTCCAGGGAGCGGCGGCGGCCTTTGCAGGCGCTCTTCTTCTGGGGCCCCGGATCGGAAAATACAGCAAGGACGGAAAATCGAACGCCATCGTCGGCCATAACATTCCCTACGTGGTTCTGGGAACATTGATCCTCTGGCTCGGCTGGTTCGGATTCAACCCGGGTTCCACCCTGATGGCAACGACCCCGTCCGTCGGCTATTTCGCCTATATCGCCATGACCACGAATCTTGCGGCGGCGGCAGGCGCTCTTGCAGCGATGTTCACCGCATGGAAGGTGCTGGGTGCTCCGGACATGAGTATGGTCGCCAACGGTGCCATTGCGGCATTGGTTGCGATCACGGCAACCTGCGCGTTTGTAGACCCCTGGGCATCGGTCGTGATCGGGATTGTCGCCGGCGTGATCGCGGTTCTGGGCGTGCTCTTCATCGACAAGGTTCATATCGACGACCCGGTCGGCGCCGTTTCGGTTCATGGAATGGCCGGAATCTGGGGAACCCTCGCAAACGGTCTGTTTGCGACTCCGGATCGGGTCAAGCTCCTGGCCGTAGGCTCTCCCGGGCTTTTCTACGGGGGCGGAATCCACCAGCTGGTCGTTCAGATCGAAGGTGTGAGCGCAGCCTTCTCCTATGTGTTCCTGTCGTCTCTTCTGGTGTTCTACATTCTGAAAGTGACCATCGGGATCAGGGTCAGCGAACGCGAAGAACTGGAAGGACTGGACATCAGCGAGCACAAGATGTGGGGATATCCGGAAATGTTCACTCCGTCTTTCGGAAGCGGATCTCCCGCTTCGATGTCGGAGTCCCGGAAAGACACTATTTCTTCTCCCCACGCCGTCAAGTCCACGTCATGAACCTGGGATCGACTGATAGAAGAGGGGAATCATGAAGAAAATCGAAGCGATTGTGAAGCCGTACAAGCTGGAAGCCGTGAAGGAAGCGGTCACAGCCTTGGGTATCTACGGGATGACCGTGACGGAAGTCAAGGGTTACGGTCGCCAGAAAGGTCATACAGAGCAGTATCGGGGAGCGGAGTTTGTCGTCGAATTTCTCCCCAAGGTCAAGCTTGAAATCGTCGTGTCCGATGCCCGGGTTCCAGGGGTGACGGATGCCATACGGCGTGCCGCGATGAGTAATTCCATCGGGGATGGAAAGATCTTTGTCCAGGAAGTCTCCGGAGCGATCCGGATACGGACTGGAGAAACAGGGGACGAAGCCCTTTAACGATCATGTCTGGCAGCCCCGGACAAGGGGCTGCCTTTTCTTCTCTGTCCGAATACCCTAAGGAGAGAAAAAATGGCGGGCAACTGGTTGAATTCGGGAGATAATGCCTGGCAGCTGACAGCGGCGACCATTGTCGGAATCCAGAGCGTCCCGGGTCTTGTTGTGCTCTACGGAGGTATCGTCAAAAAGAAGTGGGCCGTCAACTCGGCATTCATGGCCCTGTACGCGTTTGCCGCAGTTCTTGTCGCCTGGGTTCTGTGGGGATACAACATGGGGTTCGGCCCCCAGTGGTTTCCCTTCCTTGGAACGCCCGGACCCGCTCTGTCCGACACGTTCGAACTGTCGCAGGCGGCTATTCCTGCAGCCAAGGCCACCGCGAATTTTCCGATGGCAACCATGGTCTTTTTCCAGTTTGTGTTTGCCGCCATCACGTTGATCATCCTGGCCGGTTCGGTTTTGGGAAGAATGAGTTTCAAGGCCTGGATGCTGTTTGTTCCTCTCTGGTTGACCGGATCCTATGTTGTAGGCGCTTTCAGCCTGTGGGGCGGCGGCTTTTTGTCCCAGATGGGTGTCATCGATTATTCCGGGGGATACGTGATCCATCTCTCCGCCGGATTTGCCGGGCTGGTGGCAGCCTGGGTGGTGGGACCAAGACTGGCCCGTGACCGGGAAAGCTTTCTTCCGAACAATATTCTTCTTACGCTGGTGGGTGCCGGTCTTCTCTGGCTCGGTTGGGACGGGTTCAACGGGGGAGACCCTTACGCCGCCAATGCGGATGCCGGTGTCGCGGTTCTGAATACCAACATCGCGACGGCTGTGAGTCTGATCATCTGGACCATCCTGGACGTGATGTATTTCAAGAAACCTTCGGTAATCGGCGCCATTCAGGGCATGATCACCGGACTTGTGGCCATTACGCCCGCGGCCGGCGTGGTGAATGGCATGGGTGCCATCGTGATCGGGGTGGCTTCCGGAATCATCCCCTGGATTTCGATGAATGTGCTGGGGAAGAAACTGGCCTTGTTCCGGAAGGTCGACGATACGCTCGGCGTTTTCCATACTCATGGCGTTGCCGGGCTCCTGGGCGGAGTGATGACCGGTATCCTGGCGACTCCAGCCTTGTGTCAGGCGTTCGGTCTCAGCAATCCGGGCGGCTGGTTGTACGGGAATTTCCATCAGGTTGTTCTTCAGCTGATCGGGGCAGGCTTCATCATTGTCCTGAACGTCATTGTGACTTATGTCATTTTGAAGATCATCTCCTTTATCACCCCGTTGAGGATGGACGAAGCGACCCTGGAAATCGGGGACGATGCCGTTCACGGGGAAGAGGCCTATGCCTTTTACGGAGAGGGAGCCAGAAAACCTGTCATGGGCGACTGATGACCTCGTGGCAGTACTCGGGGGGCTCGATGCCCCCCTTTTTTTGGACATTTCGGGAATGCCCAAAAATTGTCACCGGGATTTCTCCCGGAGCATGAAGGAAAGGGAGAGGGCGTTTCCGACGACGGTGACGGAGGAAAGGGCCATGGCCAACCCGCTGTAGTAGGGGGGGATGAAGATGTGGAAGAACGGATAGAGGATCCCTCCCGCCATGGGAATTCCGATGATGTTGTAAAGGAAGGCCCAAGCCAGGTTCTGCCGGATCTTCCGCATGGTCAGGACAGCGGTCCGGTGGGCTGTGACAAGGCGATGGAGATCGTTCCCGAGCAGGATGATATCCCCTTTTTCCTGGGTCAACCCCGCCCCCCGGGACATGGAAATGCCGACCGAAGCCTGTGCAAGCGATGCGGCATCGTTGATGCCGTCTCCGATCATGGCGACGGTGAGACCTTCTTTTTCCCATCCCTGGATGAGCATTCTCTTGTCGCCCGGAGACAGGGGAGCGTGGACCCTCTCCGCTGGAATCCCCGCGTGCCCGGCGATTCGAAGGGCTTCGTCCCTTCGGTCTCCGGACAGGAGCGCGACAGGAATTCCTCTGTCCTGAAAGTATCGGATGACGGATGCGGTTTCCGGGCGTTCCTGGTCCTGGAGACGGAACAGTCCCGTGTAGGTCCCGTTCCGGGCGATTCCGACCAGGAGACCCGGGGTCTCCGGAAGTTCCGGGAGCAAGACGCCTTCCTCCCGGAGAAAGTCCAGGTTTCCGATCAGAATCCGGACAGGGTCTTTCTCCGGGAAGATTGCCCGGATTCCCTTTCCGGGGATCTCCTCCACGCTGGGGTCCGGAACGGGCAAAAGGTCGGCTGAAAGATGTCGGGAGAGTGCCTGGCTGACCGGGTGTCCGGAATGGTTGACCGCATGGGAGACCCGGGTCCGGAACAGGGGATCGTCGGGGACTGGTCGAATGGATGGGATCCACTCGACTTCCGAGAGTTCCCCCCGGGTGAGTGTGCCGGTCTTGTCGAAAGCGACAAGCGAGATGCGGCTCAGGTCTTCGATCGCCTGCCCCCTCTTGAAGAGGACGCCAAGCCTCAGGGCCATTGCCGTACCGACCAGGACGGCTGTCGGGGTGGCAAGCCCCAGCGCGCAGGGGCAGGCGACGACCAGAACGCCGATCAGGGCCATGACGGCCAGAACGGAGTTCGATGTAAAGAGTTCGAAAAGACCGAAGGAGAGAATGGCAAGTCCGATGACGATCGGAACGAAGATGCCGGAAATCCTGTCGGCCAGTCGTTGGATGGGAGGCCGGTCCCCCTGCGCTTCCTGGACCATGGCCACCATCCGGGCCAGGACGGTATCGCTTCCCATCCCGGTGATCGTCATCTTGAAGGGGGATCCCGCGTTACTGGTACCGCCGATCAGTTCGTGGCGTTCTTCCACCCGGACCGGAACCGACTCTCCGGTGACAAGCGAGAGGTCGACCCAGGCTTCTGCGTCGATCAGCAGTCCGTCGGCCGGAAGACGTTCTCCTTTGGGAACGAGGACGGTCGCTCCCGGGGTGAGCTCCGAAAGGGGGATATGCCGCGGCGTTCCATCGGTGGAGAGGACCGTCACCGTTTCAGGGAGAAGTGAAATCGTTTCGCTCAGGAGATTCCTGGCGCGTTTCTTGACCCAGGATTCGAGAAGTTTCCCGAACCGGATAAAGAGAAGCAGGAGGGCCTGGGTCATGTACATCGGGCCGGATGTATGCCCCATGACATAAAAGATGCTGTAGAAAAGGGCTGCGGTTGTTCCGAGCGCGACCAGGGTATCCATGTTCGATGTTCCTTGGCGGAGGGCGGACCAGGCCCCCCTGTAGAAGCTTCCGCCGCCGACGGCTTGAAGCAGGACAGCCAGCGAAAGGGGTATCCAGAAAGGAGTGTCCGCCGGGAGGAAGATCAGGGGAACTCCCAGTAAAGCCGTCAGGAGCAGGCCCCGGGATTCTTGTCGGAACTCCCTGGACGTTTCTTCGGCGGAAGGGAGGCGGGGTGTGTAGCCGGCAGTCCGGATGGCGTCGAAGATCCGGTCGATGGAAGTCTGTCGGGGATCGTAAGTCAGATCGCAACTTTGAGTGGCGAGATTGACATGGACTCGTCCGATCCCGTCTTCGCGCTTCAGGGCTTTTTCGATCGTGAAGACGCATGTGGCGCAATGCATCCCTTCCACCCCGAAGGATGTCCTGGAAAGCTCCGGAAGCTCCGCCCGTTCCATGGAGGAATCGGGTGGAGTCGATGTTGCCGGCCAGGTTTTAGTGGCCGGCCCGATACTCGCAGGTTCTCCTTCTTCGGAGGCGTCGTACCCTTCTTCCTTCAGAACGGACTGGACCTTGTCGAACGGAAGGGGAGAGAGGGAGTCGACCTGTGCGGAACCCTGTTCCAGGGAGACCTCCACATGGGTGACGCCGGGAAGGGAGGAAAGGGCTTTGGTGACATGTTTGACGCAATTCTGGCAGGTCATTCCCTGGACGCGAAAGCGGGCACGGACGGACATGTGATCTCCTTGATGCTTTGAATGTTCGATTTGAGTAAGGTGGAACAAATGCCTGATCCCGATTATGGAGCGACTGGAGTGGCGGGGCAACCTGTCCGGAAAAAAAGGGGGAGAGGCATTGTGACGATCGGGTTTGAAGAGGTTCTGTCGCAAGTTTATCAGGATTCTGAAGGATTCTTCGCGATATGGAAAGGGATCCGGCTTTACAGCATGTTCCAGGGGATCTATGGTCTCTCCCAGAAGCGTGCGGTCGGATTCGAGGGACTCATAAGGGGACGTCTCCCCTCCGGAGAGATTGTGTCTCCCGGAGAAATCATGGGTCGGATTCAGGGAAAGAGCGAGCTGGTCCTCCTGGATCGCCTCTTTCGGGCCGTTCATCTCTTCAATTTTCAGCGTTTCAGGGATCCGAACGTATGGCTCTTCCTGAATGTCCGGCCGGAAGTGGCCATTCACGGGAGGCGGTTCGGTTCCTTTTTCAATGCGATGCTGAATCACCTGGATATCCCTCCTCACCAGATTGTCGTGGAGATTCTGGAAAGCGGCATACCGGACAACTCCCAGCTTCTGGAAGCCGTCCAGTATTACAGGTCGATGGGATGCCTGATCGCAGTGGATGATTTCGGGGCGGGGCATTCCAATTTCGACCGGATCTGGCTCCTGAAGCCGGAGTTCGTCAAGCTTGACCGGATCATGGTTGAAGAGGCGGGCCGAAGGGACGATATCCGGAGGGTGCTCCCGGAGATTGTTTCCCTGACCAGGGCATCCGGCTCACTGGCGTTGATGGAAGGCATTGAAAGCGAGGAAGAGTCCCTGATGGTATTGGGGACGGATATCGATTTCGTTCAGGGGTATTACTTTGCTCCTCCCCAGGTATTGCCTTCCCTTTCTCCTCCCGCTTGTCTTCTGGAGGTTCTTGAAAAACACAAACGGACAAGGCGGGTGAGGGATGAATCGAACGGAATCACAAGACTGGCACGACGATTCCTCGAAGTGGTCGAAGCGGGATCCGCGAATGAAAACGAGTCGATGGGATTTCCGCTGTTCGAAGAAGAAGACCGCGTCGTCCGTTTTTTTGTCCTGGACGATTCAGGATGCCAGGTCGGCCGTAACCGGACGCGTTCCGGTGAGGAACGAATCGCCGATCCCCGGTTTGGCCCTCTTCGGGAAACGCAGCGGGCGGATTGGTCCCGGCGTTCCTACTTCTGGGAAGCGCTGCGGGAACCCGGCCGGGTCTATCTTTCCGCCCCCTATCTTTCGACAACGGGAGTCCATCTGTGCCAGACACTCTCCGTCGCGATTCCGTGCGGATCAGGGATGAGGGTTTACTGTATCGATCTTGATCTCGGACGGTGACCGGTCAGGAAGCGTTTCCGGAAAGAAGCGAGGAGAGCAGGAAGTCTTTCTGGAGTTCGGCGTATTTGCCGGGGAGAACATCCTTGGCGGAGAGGATCTTGAGAGTGGTTTCGAGCGCCGAGGCACTGTTTCAGAATGTTTTCGGGTCAGATTGCGTTTCAGGATCTGGGATGGATGGGCAGCAGAATTTGGCTGGAATCGCTTGTTGTGCCCATCCGGGAATATTGCTCGAAAGATGTTTGATCCGACCACCCTCAAGGGAAAGAATCAGTCGTCGTTTTTCTCCGGTATTGTCCAGAATGAAGACCCGGTCCGTCAAGTCAAATGCCAAAGTGAGATTGGCCAGACTTCTATCGAATCGTCTGATCACATCTTTTGGTGGAACGGAATGGCCCCCGCTCTCAACGCGTTCCTCGATGCGTGCCTGACATATTCCAGGATTGGAGACACAGATGAAGATCAGGTTGACCTTATATCCGGCTGCTCCAGCCCGCTTCATCAGATCAATCTCTCTGTTGCCGGAAAAAGTGGTATCAATGGCAAAGCTGACCTTCTGGGACAGAAACCGTTCTTGTTTCCGAATGGCAATCTTTCCCGACTGGATGGGGCTTGGCCGTTGTGTGCCGGAAATGTTATCCGGAGATATAACGGGTATGCGTGGTGCGATCCAGCGATCTGCGATTGTTGTTTTCCCCGCACCATTCGGTCCAGCAACAATCCACAGCTGGGGCATCAAAGATCCTGAATGACCGAGATTTCTCCGTCGGGAGTCACAATAACAAGCTGCCGGTGGCCATCCGGATATTTTTTGATCACCCCTTCCGGGTAGCGGTCATCGCCGTAATAGATGGGGCGTCCGGCAGCCAAATGCTGCTTGGCGGCAAGGCCGTCATCGTGGATAATGGCATTGACGAACTCGGTCGATGACAGGAAGGCTTCGACCCGAGATGCCTTTGTGTCCGGATCGATGTTCCCGTGCGACATGCATCGCTCCTCTGCTGTTCTATTGGCTCACAGGTTCGGTTTCGGCCCGGGAGAGACCTTGTTCTCTGACGCAACACAAATGGATTCCGGCACCGTTTGGCCCGGAAATCAGGGTTTCCGGAACTGCCGGATGAACCCTCACAGAATATCCTCCAGTGTATCATTTCTTGATTTTCGAGACCACCTGCGGTCGATTGCCTGAAGGACACGCTTTATATCCTCGTCCTGAAGGGTGAGGTCTTACGGCGCTTTTTTGATAAAGATCATCTTCAAATCTCCGATCTGAGCCACCGGTCAGGAAGCGTTTCCGGAAAGAAGCGAGGAGAGCAGGAATTCTTTCTGGAGTTCGGCGTATTTGCCGAGGAGAACATCTTTGGCGGAGAGGATCTTGAGGGTGGTTTCGAGCGCCGCGGCACTCTCGCCGGAGGCGTTTTGTTCGGAGAGCGTTCTTCCGGTGTCCTGGATCATTTTGTCCAGCAGCCGGATTTCCCGGAAAGCGGGAAGGATTCCGTAGCGATCCTGACCGGGTCCTTCAAGCCATGCCTGGACGGGATCGTGCAGGGAGAGTATCGAAGGGGATACGGAGCTCTGGTTTCCGTTCCTTCCGGGATTGGCAAGGATGTCCTGAATCCATTCCAGGTGGTGTGTCTGGGCATTCAGGAGGGCGATGTCCGAAATTTCCGACTGTGTGGTGAAGGCAATGGTTCTGGAAGCATTCTCCGCCCATTTCTCCATCCAGAGGGGAACTTCGTCCGCGGGCATGGGCCGCGCGATGGCAAATCCCTGGGCCCTGTCGCACCCGAGACGGAGGAGTACGGCTCCGTATTCGGGTTTCTCCATCCCTTCCGCGATGACCGTCCGCTCAAAGATATTGGCCAGACTGGCGACGCTTTCGATAATGGCGAGATCTTCACGGTTCAGAACCATATCCATGACAAAGCTGCGGTCGATCTTCAGGGTGTCGAACGGAAGGTTCTTGAGGTAGGCAAGGGAAGAGTATCCCGTTCCGAAGTCGTCCAGAGAAAGTCCTACGCCTTCCCGGTGGATAGTGTCGAAGAGAGCCCGGATTTCCGGAAACTCTCCCATGGCCGTTGTTTCGAGGATCTCGAGTTCCAGCGACTGCGGCGGAACATCCGGGAAGGCAAGCAGCACGCTTTTCAGCTTTTCAAGAAACTCCGGCTTCTTGAGCTGGAGGACGTCGACGTTGACGCTGACCGGGAGGAGAAGAGAGGATTTTCTCCACTGGTCCATCTGTCGGACGGCCTCATGGATCACCCAGTCTCCCAGGCTCACGATCAGTTCGGTTCCCTGGATCGCCGGAAGAAAATGTTCGGGAAGAAGAAGCCCCCGACCGCGATGACTCCAGCGGATAAGGGCTTCCATCCCGAAAATCTCGCCATTCCTGAGATTGAGTTTCGGCTGGTAAAAAAGCCGCAGATCTCCGTCCCGGATCGCCTGGCCGATCTCCTCCTGGAGCCGTCTCCGGTTTCGTTCGCTCCGTTCCATTTCGTTGTTGTAAAACCTGAATTGCGTGACCCCTGATTCCTTGGTCTGGTACATGGCGCGGTCGGCTTTCCGGACCAGTTCCTCGGGCGTCCGGCCGTCGAGAGGATAAAGACTGATCCCGACGCTGACCGAAATGCTTACCATGTCCGGATCCAGCTCATAGGGGAGGGTAATCGCGTCCAGGAGATGCCGGACAATGAGTCCGACATCGTGCGTGTCGACGACGTCGTCCAGGATGATGGCGAATTCGTCTCCGCCGACCCGTGCGATGGTGTCCGTTCTCCTCAGTGCATGCTGAAGGCGTCTGGCCACTTCCTTCAGAAGCGTGTCTCCGGCTGTATGTCCGAAGGAGTCGTTGATGGCCTTGAAGTCGTTCAGGTCAAGGAAGACAAGCGCCATGGATTTCCGGTGGCGCTCGGACCATTGGATGGACCGGTCGATCCGCTCGTAGAACAGCTTCCGGTTGGCGAGGTTGGTCAGCGGGTCATGGAAGGCCAGATGGTAGAGCTGCTGGTCCATCTCCTTGCGCTTGATGGCATAGAAGATCGATCGGGTGAGGAGAAGCCCGGAGATCGTTCCCTTGACCAGAAAGTCCTGTGCTCCCATCTGGATGGCGGTGACAGCCATTTTTTCGTCCTCCAGGCCGGAGAGGATGACGATCGGGATGGTTTCGCTGGCTTCCCGGAGTTTCTTGACGGTTTCCAGGCCGTTTTCGTCGGGAAGGCCCAGATCCAGGAGGACCGCATCGATCCGGGATTCCGAGAGGATCTGGATGGCCCCGCTGATCCGGTTGGTGGTCAGGAGGTCGATCCGCTCTTCCCCTTCAGTCTGGAGCATTTCCCGGACAAGGTAGACGTCTCCGGGATTGTCCTCGACCATGAGAACGGTCAGGCGATTGCTTTCCATCAGTCGAGCATGTCCTGGGAAGGGAGTCGAACGATGGTCAGCCAGAAGCTCTCTATCGACTGGACGACCTTGATGAACTGGTCCAGATCGACCGGTTTGGTGACATAACAGTTGACGTGGAGGTCGTAGGTCCGGAGGATGTCCTGCTCCGCTTCCGAGGACGTGATGACCACGACCGGTATGCGGCGCAGAGACGGATCTCCTTTGATTTCCGCAAGGACTTCCCTGCCGTCTTTTCTGGGGAGATTCAGGTCGAGAAGAATGATGTCCGGTCTCGGAGCATCCGTGTACGGGGATTGCCTTTTCAGGTAGAGCAGGGCTGCCTCTCCGTCGCCGACGACGTTCAGGTTGTTCCGGACTTTGCTTTCCCGGAGAGCTTCCCGTGTCAGACGGACGTCTCCGGGGTTGTCCTCGATCAGGAGAAACTCTGCCTGACGTCCTGCTTCTGCGTGGTTCATGCGCTTTTTCCCTTCTTTCTGGAAACGGGTTTCATCGTGAAGAAGAATGTCGATCCCTTCCCGGCGTCGGATTCGAGCCAGATCCGTCCTCCGTGGCGCTCCACGATTTTCTTGCACATCGCCAGGCCGATCCCGGTTCCGGGATATTCTTCCTTGCTGTGGAGGCGCTGAAAGATGACAAAGATCCGGGACCAGAATTTGGGGTCGATCCCGATCCCGTTGTCGGAAACGGAAAAGACCCATTCCGGACCTTCCCTGGAAGCGCCGACGCGGATGACCGGAGAGTCCGTCCCCCGGAATTTGAGGGCGTTTCCGATCAGGTTCTGAAAAAGCTGCATCAGCTGGATCGGGTCCCCCGTCACTGTCGGCAGGGGCGTGCTGGTGATGGTTGCCTGCGATTCCTGAATGGCGATCTTCAGGTTGGATTTGGCCTGTTCGAAAGCGGTCTGTGTTTCTACCGGCACCAGTTCACGACCGTGGGTGCCGACCCTGGAGTAGGCCAGAAGGGCGTTGATGAGCGCCTGCATGCGTGCGGCACCGTCGACCGCGAACCCGATGAACTCGTTGGCCTCTTCGGAGATCTGGTCCTTGTAGCGGCGGGCGAGAAGCTGGGTGTAGCTCGTCACCATGCGGAGCGGTTCCTGAAGATCGTGGGAAGCCACGTAGGCGAACTGCTCGAGATCCTTGTTGGAGCGGAGCAGATCCTGTGTGCGACGTTCCAGTTCTTCCTGAACCTTCTTGTCTTCGGTCCGGTCCCGGAATTCGAGAATGAAATGGGAAAGCTCTCCGGAAGCGGCATGGACCGTGTTGAGCGTTCCCCATGCCGGAAAGCTGGATCCGTCCGGACGGGCGACGGCGAATTCCCCTTCCCAGAATTCGTGCTCGCGGGCGTGGGCTCCGATATCGGCGAAGAAAAGGGAGACCTCGTCCGGAGTCATTCCCAGAACGTCCTGAAGCATTGTTCCCCGCAAGGCCGACGGATCCCGTCCCGCAATACGGCCGCTGGTCTTGTTGGCATGAAGGATCCGTCCGTCGGTATCCAGGATCCACACGACTTCCACATCCGTGTCGAAGACCCGGGACAGGAGGTCCAGCATGGAACGGTCTGCCTGAAAATAGGCATCCAGGGCGAGGGATGCGTCCAGAAAAGAGAGCTTGATCACGGCGAGGATGGTGGCGATGTTCTTTTCCGGAGTGGCCGTCCGGTCTTTCAGGATGCGGGGGATGATCCATTCGAGAAAGAGGGAGAAGGATCCCATGAACCACTTCGGTTCCATCCCGATTTTCTGGTGTGCCAGACCGACCGCGATCCGGTTCCAGGCATATTCGAGTCCGTACTGCCCTTCCGTCATTTCGATAAAGTATTCGATATGGCGTTTCTGGAGCCAGAGAGGGGATGGGACCTGTTCGAGGATCTGGCGTGTTTCGGGGTAACGACCGAGCCGGTCATGAAGGAATTCGACGAACAGGGGGACTTCGCGCTGGAACGGTTCGAGCAGATCCTGGAGAAGCCGGGCCTCGTCGGCAGTGAAGTGCAAAAAGCCCTTTCGGGCTTCCAGTTCTTCCGGGGAGATTCCCAGGGCTTCGGCCATCTGGATGGCCTGCTGGTGATGCGTGTGAATGGGTTTTATCAAGCTGGCGTCTCCTGACCCGGAGGGGAGTCGAAAAGAATGTTTTTCGAACAAGCCGAAGGAATCATGGGCTGATGCTCCAGTCGGAGTTTCCGGAAAGTCTCCGGATGATCGATGGACATTTCTGGAAGAACGATCGCCACCCGCACTGCTGAATCATATCGGATTGTGCGGAGAATTCAAGGATTCATCCGTGTCAGGAGGGAAAAACGGTCGTCTCCGCCCGTTCCCGGATCCTGATCGGGAGGGGATCCGGGAGGTGGCCGGAGGTTCCCGGGCTACTCGGCGGGAGATTCCCCGGACCGCTCGATCTGGCGGTAGTCGTCGAGCTCTTTTTCCGTCAGGGGCTTGTCTCCGTGGATCATGGAGGACAGGATGTCTGAACGGAAAGTGAATTCGTGCAGGACGATTCCGAAAAGGTGTCCCGCGATGAATGCGAGCAGGGCATACATGCAGGCGGCGTGAATATCGGAAAGAATTTCGTTCAGGGTGTGGTGAAGAGGGGCGGCGACAGTCCTGAGGGACGGGAAGGGCCAGAACCCCCACTTGACGGAGGACCAGAGAACTCCGGACAGGATCTGGATCGGAATGATCAGGAAAAAGAGAGGAAGGTAAAGGAATCGTGCGAGCTGGTTGTGGCCGGGGTCGGCAGGGGGCAGAAGGTTCCCGTTCGGGTCGCGGGGCGGGGAAAGATGGTGGCGGACTTCCCGGAGCAGTGTTCTTGCAAGGGACTCCCCTTTCCGGTCCGGAAGGATCTCGGTGAGCCGGCTGAACGTGTTTCCCCTGAACAAAAGGTAAACCCGCCCGGCAAAAAGAAGAATGAACAGGTACCCCAGATAGATATGGGCTTTTTCGAACATGGCGGTCGTTGCCTTCGAGAGGCCCAGTTCCTTGTGCCAGTTGAAAAGGAGGTAGCTTTCGAAGAGGAGCAGGATGGTCAGTGCATTGGACCAGTGCCAGACTCTGAGGCGAGGTTCCCAGACCGGGACATAGTGGACGGTCCGTTCCGGGGCTGACGGACCGATGTTGAGGATCGGCATTGTATGGACTCCTTCCGGTGTTTCCCCGCGATCGTGCGGAGGTTCGGCTTCTATCCTACACCGGGAAGACGTCAGCGAAAAGTGTGATAGATGACCTTGTTTTGATCTGATCGTAAAGAGTGATAATGTACCCCGGCGTATTGCCGGATTCTTGATGGCGCGGTCCCTGTGGCGCTCCCCCGGTTCGGGTGGGCTTGCCCGTGTTTCCGGCCTCTGGGGGCGAGAGCTTTTCCGGAACGATCCGGAAGGGAAAAGAGGGTCTGGTGGGTCGATCGGTATGGGGCGGAACAGTTTCCATCGTTCTCGTGGTCCTGATCTGGGGGTTTCACTATATTGTTCTTTTTCACCCCCTGAGACTGGTGTCCCCGGGGCAGTACCTCGCCCTGCGCTTTTTCTGGGCCTCGCTCGTCCTTCTGAGCCTTCCTCCCTTCTACCGGCTCTTCCGGAATGTCAGGCCGTCCCAGTGGGTGGAACTGGTCCTTCTCGGCCTGGTGTCGATCGTATGGTATCAGTGGTCGTTTCTCAAGGCTGTCGCCCTGATGGATCCTCTTCCCCTGGTTCTGATCCTGTCCCTGGGCCCCATTCTGGTCGCCCTGGTCCGGAGGGTTTTTTGCCAGGAGTCCTTTTTTCCTGTCCAGTGGGCCGGGATGCTGGCCGTTGTGATGGGGACGGGATTTTTGCTGGACCGCCCCGGCGGAACGCTGGCGCATACCCAATGGTCGGGACTCGGATGGGCGTTCCTGTGTCTGACCCTGTTTGTGGCCCAGACCCTTCTCATCCGGAGGATGCTGCGAAGCATGACGACGGGACAGGTCACGTTTCTTCCCATCCTGATCGGGGGAGTCGGGCTTTTTTTATGGCACCCATCGTATGTGATCCTGACACCGGTCGAACGCTCTGCCGGCGTCATTCTCCCGCTGCTCTATTCGACGTTCCTGGCATTGTTCCTGGCATACTTTCTCTGGAATGAAGCCATCAGGGTTCTGGGGCCGACCGAAGCCAGTCTCTGGGCCAACGCCCAGCCTCTGGTCACGGCGTTCGGGGCCACCCTTTTTCTGGGGGAGCCGATCACGCCTCCCCAGATTGGCGGAGGCGTCCTGATGATGAGCGGGTTTGTCCTGTTTTTCCTGCCGGTTCTCCTGACGGCGCGGGCCAATTCCCGAATCCTGTCCGGCGGTCCCCTGAATTCCCTTTCGCTGGGACTACAGGTGAACCCCCACGGAGAAGGGAACGAAGAAGAGGGGATTGGGGTGAAGTGACCCCCCGAAGGGCTGGAAGATCGTCGCATAATCGACTTCGAACTGAAGAAAGAAAAGATTGACTCCGATTCCTTCCTGCAGGTAGGGAGACCCTCCCGTTCCGACAAAGATGTTGGCCGTATCCGGCCCGTTGATCACGATTCCTCCGTCTACCGCCGCATAAAGAAAAACTTCCCTGGAACCGATAAGCCGGATCTCCGCGCCGAGCGTGACAGGCATGGCCTGGAAGGAAGCCCCTCCCGCCTGCGCGGGGAAGTTCAGGAATTCTGTCTCGAACCTCAGTCCCGTATTGGGGGTCAGCCACCCGTTGATCTCGATCCCGCCGCCATACCCGTTGGTGATCTGGTTATTCAGAAGGGGCTCGTTCTGGGAAACGGGAACGCCGAGAGGATTGTAAAGGGTGGGAAAGGTCCGGATTCCGAGGAGGGTTACCCCGATTCCGGGGAGAACGGGCTCGGAGGCTGCCGGTTCGGGGGGGCAGGGATGGGAGAAGAAGTCCCAGACGGTGTGTCCTCCGGCTTCAATGCTGTAGAGGGAGTCGCAGGGGAGGGAAGAATCGTCGGCCAGCGCTCCGGAAGGAAGGACCCAGGCCAGAGACGACAATAATGTTGCTCCCGTCAGGAACAGGACTGTTTTCCGGAACATTCGTTCTCCCCCAATGTTTTCCGGTCGGTATGCTGGTCGATCAGTCCCGGTTCCCGTAATGTTTCTTGTGGCGGGATCGTTGTTTCAAACGTTCAATATAGCCCTTCGGATCCGAAAGGTTGGCTGGCCGGGACCAGAGGCGTTCGAAAGTGCGTTCGAAGGCATGTGCGAGATGGGCGTCGTCGGTGAGAAAGAGGTTGTTGTCCTGCTGGAACCGACCGGTCTGGCATCGGCCGGATCGCCGCCGGCAGCGAAAGGCGCCTTCTCCGGGAGGGGACCAGTTCGCCGAGCCGGTGCGGAGGATGCGGCCATCGACCAGGTAAGCCTTGAGGTGCATGATGTTCCGGCTGGAGTTTCTCTTGATGGCGATCCGGATATTGGGAGACGCGAGGAGTTCCCGGCTTCTGTCGTTTCTGTCTCTGATCTGGATCCGGTCGCGGTAAATCCGGATCTTGACGCCCCGTGCAGCCGCATCGAGAAGGGTGCGGGCCAGGGGACGATCGGTGAAGGCATACATGGCGATGTCGATCCGCTTTCGCGCCTGCCTCAGGACACGGATGTCGATGGCTTCAAGGTTTTCCCGGGGCGAATAGTGTTCCCCGAACGGGATGGGACCGGCGAGAAGCGGGAGGGGAGATTCCCAGGCAAGACAGGCCAGCAGGACGAGAGAGAAAAGACAGGACAGGAGGATGTTCCGTCCTGCCCCCGATCGGGGGTGAGGGTGATCTTGTCCCGCTCTCCGGTTCGGATTAAGATGGAAAGAGAGAAGATCGTGCGCGTTCCGGCTGTTCCATCGTCTGACAAGGAAACCTTTCATGAATGCTCCTGTGTATTGCCCGTCCTGCCATACTCCCAATCGGCTCGACCCCAGCAAGGATCCGCAAGAGGCCCGTTGCGGGAAATGCGGCGCACCGCTGACGCCGGCCGGACCGGTGGTCGTCACCGACGGAACCTTCGACCAGATGGTGCTCAGGTCCACGCTCCCGGTTCTGCTGGACCTGTGGGCTCCCTGGTGCGGCCCTTGCCGAACCATCGCCCCGATCCTGGAAGATCTGTCCCGAAAGTATCACGGCCGCCTCAGGGTTGCCAAACTGAATGTGGACGAGAACCCCTACACGGCCCGCCAGATGGAAGCGATGAGTATTCCTCTCCTGCTTTTCCTGAAGGGCGGAACAGTCGTCGGGAAGCTGGTGGGCGCCTATCCCGCCCATGAAATCGAGCGGGCGCTCCAGAGCGTTCTCTAAAATCGCGGAAATCTGTTCATCCATTTTCCGCCCATAATTTTCAATGAAAGGACCGAACCCGTCCATGCCTTCTGCCGATCTTTCCCTGTACCAGCTTCCCCGTGACATCCGTCCCGTTCATTATGATCTTCTTCTGGCTCCCGATCTGGAGCGGTTCACCTTCGACGGCGAAGTGTCGATCCGGGTGGAGATCTACCGGGACACGCTGGAATTTGTCCTGAACGCGTCAGATTTGAAAATCCACAAGGCCCATGCCACTGTGGACGGAGTCGACTTCCCCCTGTGGCCAGAGATGGATCCCGAGTTCGAGCGGGTGATCTTTCGGGGGACCCGGCTGTTCGAGGCGGAAACGACAGCCGTTCTCCGGATCCATTTTTCCGGGATCCTGAACGACCTGCTCGCGGGGTTTTACAGGAGCTCCTACCGCACTCCGGCCGGAGAGGAACGGTTTCTGGCCACGACCCAGTTCGAGGCGACCGATGCCCGGAAAGCCTTTCCATGCTGGGACGAGCCCTCCGTCAAGGCGACCTTCCGGGTTGCCGCCCGCGTTCCGGACACGTTCGTGGCGCTTTCCAACATGCCGGTGGAACGGGAGGAGCCCCTTCCGGACGGACGCAAGGATGTTTTTTTCCGTACTACCCCGAAGATGTCGACCTACCTCCTTCACCTGACGACCGGCCTGTTCGAACGGGTCTCGGCAACGACGCAGACCGGGGTGGAGATTTCTGTCTGGACCGTTCCGGGTCGTCAGGAAGAGGGACTTTTTGCCCGCGATGTGGCATTGCGCCTTCTTCCCTGGTTCAATAACTACTTCGGAATCCCCTACCCTCTTCCCAAGATGGATCTGGTCGCGATTCCCGATTTCGCTGCCGGTGCGATGGAGAACTGGGGCATCCTGACTTACCGGGAAACGGCGCTTCTTCTCCCTCCCGGAGAATCCTCCGCCCGGACGACACAGCGCGTGGCCATTGTCGTCGCCCATGAAATGGCCCATCAGTGGTTCGGGGATCTCGTCACCATGTCGTGGTGGGACGATCTGTGGCTGAACGAGGGATTTGCCTCCTGGATGGAGGTGAAGGCGGTGGACTACCTCTTCCCGGAATGGAAGATGTGGGATCTGTTCCTGGCCGAGGACATGACGGAAGCGCTTGAGCTGGACGGCCTCGAACATTCCCATCCGATCGAGATCGCCGTCCGGAACCCCCATGAAATCAACGAGATCTTCGATGCCATTTCCTATGTCAAGGGAGGGAGCCTGATCCGGATGCTGGAATGCTTCCTGGGGGAAGAAATCTTCCGGGAGGGGATTTCCCGGTATCTTTCCCAGTTTTCTTACGGAAACGCCTGCACGGCGGACCTCTGGAATGCCCTGTCCCGGGTTTCGGGACGGGAGGTCCGGAAGATCATGGAGTCCTGGACCCGTCAGACGGGATACCCGGTCCTGATGGTCGGGGAAGGAGAGCCGACTGAGGTCCTCCAGAGACCGTTCCGGAACCACCCGAGGCTGATGGACGAGATGAAGGGTGCTCCGGAAGGGCTTTCCTGGCGCGTGATGATGGGACTTTCCCTGAATTCGGGAAAGCCTGTCGTCCCTCACCTTCTGGCCGACCGCACGGGAATGCTGCCTCCTTCGCCGTCCGGAGGAGCCTGGCAGAATCTGAACTCCGGCCATGTCGGATTCTACCGGGTCCTGTATCCGGACTCTCTGAGAAAGAAGCTGCCGGAAGAGATCCGTTCCGGCCGGATGTCTGTTTCCGACAGGCTCGGCTTCGAGAACGATCTTTTTGCCATGGGACGCGCGGGTCTCGTGACGCTCGGGGAGTATCTGTCCTGTCTGGAGTCTTTCCGGCAGGAAGACCAGTATATCGTCTGGTCGGATATTGCTTCGAACCTCGGATGGCTCGACGGACTTCTGGCATTTGGAGCGTCATGGGAGCCCCTGTCCCGCTTCGTGGTCGCCCTGATGCGTCCGGCGTTCCAGTGCGTGGGCTGGGATGTCCGGGAAGGAGAGTCCCACCAGGGAAGACTGCTTCGTTCCCTGCTCCTGTCCTGTCTCGGTATTTCCGGGGATCCGGAGATCGTGTCCGGTTGCCGGGACCGGTTCGACCGGTTCCTGTCAGAGCGCTCCTCCCTCCCTCCGGATCTCCGCCTGGCGGTTTTCCGGACCGTTTCCCGGCATGGAGACGCCGCCGTACACCAACGCTTTGTGGAGTTGGCAGGGAAAGCCGGAAGCCAGGAGGAAAAGAATCGCTACCTGGCCGCGTTGGCCGCTTCGGGAAAAGAGGATCTGCTGGAGAAGACGCTTGAACTTTCCCTGTCCGGGCTGGTCCGGATTCAGGATACCGTCAGCGTCGTTTCCCAGGTGGGGTCCAATCCTTATGGAGAACGGCTGGCCTGGTCGTTTTTCCGGGACCGGTTCGACCTGTTCCGGAAACGTTACGAATCGGGAGGGTTTGCCCTTCAGCGGCTGGTCCGGGGCGTTTCGGAGTCGTTCCGGTGCCGGGAGGACCAGCGGCAGGTAGAAGCGTTTTTTCGGGAACACCCTCTGGAGGGCGCCCGTCGCACCATCGATCAGGTTCTGGAGACGATCGATCTCAGGACCGAGGTTCTGGAACGGGAAGGAAAATCTGTCTCAAAGGCGCTTGAACCCTGGTGATTTGCCGACCGGAGGGAAGGGGTGGTCCGGATTACCCGACAAACACGGAAGGCTTCTGGAAATGGACGCGGACGTAGGCTTCCAGAAGATTTTCCACGAGCTGTTCCGGGTCGGAATGGTAGACCAGCCGGGTTCCGGTCGTTTTCCGGATCTTTTCGACGATGGACGGGAGAATTTCCGTGATTCCGCCCGTCCCCTCCAGGACGCCGATCAGTTTTCCCTCGTCGTAGGCGATCGAGAACTCTCCGAGTGTCCCCGAATGTCCTCCGACGATGATCACCACGTCGCTCGATCGGATGTTGATCACTTCCCGTCCCATGAGTCCGGATCCGGTGAAGATGATCATGTCGAACAGTTCGTTGGGAGACTGGTACCGGTCGAGATGTTCCTGCTCGGAGAGGGCGGGGGAGATCCCGATGGAAAGACCTCCGACCGATTTGAATCCCAGGGTGGCTTCGTAGGGAAGTCCGGGACAGGCGCCCGTGATCAGTCCGAACTTGCGGGTGGCCAGTGCCTGGCCCAGTCTGAATGCCAGAAGACGTTGCTGGCTGCTCAGTTCCCCGGAAGCGGATCCCATGACGCCGGCAGTGAACTTCCGCCCCGTATCGCGGGCGTAGGCGGACGGGTTTCCGTCGAATGCCGTTGCGCATTCCATCCGGTCGAAGTAGTGGATATACCCTTCATGGATGCGGACGGCAGCAGCGTCGCCCAGTTGGGGAATCGGGGTCTTGCACACGGGATCCTGTGTCATGGAATCCTCCCGGAAATGGCGGGAATGGCTTCAGTTCCCCGTAGAAGCGGGATCTTCAGTGTTCGAGGGAGGTAATGATGAAGGAATTGCCGGATGTTTTCAAGCCTGGGGGAACGCCCCGCTCCACTCTTCCCCTGGCGATTTTCCCGTCCGGATCTGCACTTTCGGAACTCAATGGCGTGCTTGCCGCCTTTTTGTCTTTTCCGTCTGGTCGTGCCGGTGGGGCATGCGGGGGGACGTTCGTTCCCGGCCAGGTCTCCCGGTGGATGACGTTTGACGGATTCCGTCCGGGTTGGCCGGGAGCGGCTTCGATCCTGACCGGCATCGCGGTGACGCCATGATCCCGGAAGCAGGAGGGAAGGTGGGGGATGCCATGCCCAAAGACGGATTTTCCCGAACGCTGGAGAGGGAAGGAGCGTTCCGGCTGTCGTCGGAGTTTCGTCCTTCCGGGGATCAGTCCCGGGCGATCGAAATTCTCTCGGGAGGGGTCAGGGAAGGGAAAGGGTACCAGACGCTTCTCGGGGTGACCGGTTCGGGAAAGACGTTCACGATGGCCAACATCGTCCAGCAGGTCCAGAAGCCCACGTTGGTGCTGGCCCCCAACAAGACGCTGGCGGCCCAGCTGTATCGGGAGTTCAAGACCTTCTTTCCGCAAAACAGGGTCGAATACTTTGTCAGTTACTATGACTACTACCAGCCGGAAGCCTACCTCCCGTCCACCGATACCTATATCGAGAAAGATTCGGCGGTCAACGACCTGATCGACCGGATGCGCCATTCTGCCACGTCTGCACTTCTCGAGCGCAGAGACACGATCGTCGTTGCCTCCGTTTCCTGCATTTACGGTCTGGGATCTCCGGATTCCTACCAGAAAATGCACCTCTATCTGGAGCGGGGACAGATCCTTCCCCGGGAAAAGCTGATCGAACGGCTGATCACGATCCAGTACCAGCGAAACGACGTGGAGCTTCGGCGGGGAACGTTCAGGGTTCGCGGGGATATTGTGGATATCATTCCCGCCTCCTATGAGGATCGGGCGATCCGGGTGGAACTCTTCGGAGACGAGATCGAACGGATCCGGGAAATGGATCCCCTGACCGGCCACGAACTGGCCGTGATCCCATCGATCATCATCTATCCGGGAACCCACTACATTCTCCCTCCGGATCAGCTGGAGCGGGCGCTGAACGGGATCGAGGAAGAGCTTCTCGAACGGATCCGCCAGTTCAGGACCGCAGGCAAGCTTCTGGAGGCACAACGCATCGAACAGAGGACGCTCTTCGATCTGGAGATGATCCGGGAAATCGGGTACTGCCACGGGATCGAAAATTATTCGCGCCACCTTTCGGGGCGGTCTGCGGGGGATCCTCCCCCGACATTGTTCGACTATTTCCCGGAAGACTTTCTGGTTCTCGTGGACGAAAGCCATGTCGCGATTCCCCAGGTGGGGGGGATGTATCACGGGGATTATTCCCGGAAGGTCAGTCTTGTGGAGTACGGCTTCCGTCTCCCTTCGGCCTTCGACAACAGGCCGCTCAAATTTCCGGAGTTCGAACGGATCGTCCGCCAGTCGGTGTTTGTCTCCGCAACGCCCGGTCCCTATGAACTCAAGATGTCGGACGGAGTGACGGCCGAGCAGGTCATCCGGCCGACCGGACTGTGCGATCCGGAGATCGAGATCGCTCCGGCGACCTACCAGGTGGACCATCTCGTGGGAGAGATTCGCCGGACGGTGGCACTACAGGATCGGGTCCTTGTGACGACGCTGACCAAAAAAATGGCCGAAAACCTGACGGACTACCTGGAGGAACGGGGGATCCGCGTCCGTTACCTCCATTCGGAGATCGACACGCTGGAAAGAATGGAGATTCTCCGCGACCTCCGCAGGGGGGAGTTTGACGTGCTGGTCGGGATCAATCTGCTCCGGGAAGGGCTTGATCTTCCGGAAGTTGCTCTGGTGGCGATCCTCGATGCGGATAAGGAGGGATTTCTCCGATCCCGCCGGTCGTTGATCCAGACCGCCGGAAGGGCGGCCCGGAATGTACGGGGAAGGGTCATCTTCTATGCGGATCGGGTGACCGGATCCATGTCCGAGGCGATCGAGGAAACGAAACGGCGCCGGACGATCCAGCTGGCCTACAACCTGGAGCACGGAATCGTTCCGAAGGGGATACGCAAGGAGATCCCGGAAAGTCTTTATGCCGTTTCGGAGGGAGATTACGTCGAGGTTCCGGGATTTGGACAGGAGGAGTCCTGGTCAGCGGATTCGGACCTGGAAGGATTGTCGGATCGCGAAATCCGGGCGCTCATGGAAAAGGCCGCCGCCGCCCTCGAATTCGAGAAAGCGGCTCACTATCGGGACCTTCTGAGAGGAAGAGGCCGGGATCCGGATGGCCAGAACATCCGGATCGGCACACCCCGAAAGAAGAAGGGACGTTCCGACCGGAACCGGTGAAGCGGGATTTCAGGAGTTCTGGTAGACGTAGAACCCCAGGATCATCCCGAGAATATTCAGGAGATTGATGTGGATCTGAAGGCCGAACGTCAGGTTCAGGAGGATGAGCCTGAGCGTCACGGGGTTCGCGGATCCCACCGTGACATGACTGAGGAACAGGTGGGCCAGGGGTCCAGAGGGAACGAACACGGTGAAGATCGATGTCAGGATGGAGCCCAGGGCTGCTCCCAGGAAGAGAAAGAGCAAGAGAAGCGTCATGCCTTTTTTTGTTTGTGCCACCCGGGGTCCTTTCTGCTTGTATTGTATCCGTCGAACGTTCTTTCTGGGGTGAGACGCCTTTAATCTACCTGCTGGCTTGAGAGAAAGCAATGGGGCCGATGGAAGGGGTGCTGTTGACACGCTTTTAATATTATGAAATTATAATGTTCATGAGTTATAATATTTCAAGGAAGAAACCCTCTCTCGGGAAATTCGCATCCGGTGCCCGGTGTCTACGGATCCTCGGCCACCCGGTGCGCCTGCGGATCATGACGCTTCTGGCGACGAAGGAATGGAGCGTGAACGAACTGGCGGTCGAACTGGGGATCAGCCAGTCCAATCTTTCCCAGCATCTGACCCTTTTGAAAGACCGGGAGATTATTGTCGCCCGACGGGAAGGCCATCAGGTCTTCTACCGGATCGGGGAGAAAAAAGTGCTGGTGTTTCTTGGCCTGATGGAAGAACTTTTCTGCCGCGAGCCCCTGTTTCCGGGAGAAGGGGGAGAAGAATGAACACGGTGATGAAAGTCGGAGCCGGCTCCAGATGGATACGGGAGATGAAGGCCGGGTTGCTCGGGACCGTTTCGGGATTCTTCGTTCTTTGCCTGTCGTCCGGGGCCGGACAGGCTCTTACGCTGGGACAGGCGCTGGATCAGGCACTGGACGGGAATCCCCGATGGAAGAGCGACCAGCTCAGGGAGCATCTGCGCCAGAGCGAGCGGATTCGGGTGCTTGGCTCTTACCTTCCTTCGCTCGCGATCAGCGAAACCTATATCAACACGAACAACCCCCTGACCGCCTTCGGGATCCTTCTGAACGAAGGCATTGTCCAGACTTCCACGCTGTCGAGCGTCAATGCGTTGGACAATCCCTCCTACACGCAGACCTTCGGATTCGCCGCGACGGTTTCCGAAACCATTTACGGCGGCGGTGAACGCTTCTACGGACTTCAGGCTTCCCGGCACCGGGAGCGGGAAACCCATGAAGATGCCCAGTGGAAACGTCAGACTCTGATCTCGAGGGTCACCCGGTCGTTCCTGGATGCCATCCTTGCCGATCAGGAAATCCATGTCATCGATATGGAGCGTCAGGCAGCGGAGTCGGACTGGCAGACGGCACGGAATCAGTGGAAAGAAGGGCGTCTCCTGAAAGCGGACTACCTGCGGACAAAGGTTCATGCCGTCCACATGGAGATCGAGCTTCTCGATGCCAGAAGGCGCGGGATGCTGGCCCGTCTCGGGCTTTCGAGGCTTTTGGGACGGAAGATCGGTGCCGGAGCCAGGCTTCTGGCCCCTTCCGCGCTCGAATCGTCTTCCGCCACTCTTTTGTCGGAACTGTCGGGAAAAGGTGAGGAGGCCCTCCTTTCTCAGGCGATTTCCACCCGTCCGGACTATCGGGCCGTCGAGGAGGAGATTCAGGTGCGGGACCGTCAGGTCTATCAGGCCCTTTCCGGATTTCTTCCTCATGTTTCCGCCCAGGGGATCTACAACGAATACAACCAGGGGCTCAGCGCCTGGGGAAAACAGTCCTATACGGCTCTGGGTCAAGTCAGCTGGAACCTTTTCAACGGGTTCGGCGACACGGAAAACCGGCGCCAGGCCCGTCTCAGACTCAGAATGGCCGTCTACCGGAAAGAAGACCTGACCCGGGCGCTGCGGTACGAAGTTTCGAAAAGTCTGGCGACAGCCCTGATTGCCGAGAAATCCCTTGCGGCGGATGCCGAACGGGTCGCCCAGTCCGAAGAGGCGCTCCGGATCATTCGCGCCCGCTATCAGGTGGGTCTTGAACCGGTTCCCCGGCTGATGAGGGCCGAAGCGAGATTCCGTCAGGCCCGACTGATGTCCCTCAGGGATCGGTATCGGATGGACGAATCTGTTGTGGATCTGTTATGGGCGACGGGAACCCTTTCCCGGAAGCTGCCGATTTTTCAGTAGCCCGGTCGCGATGGAGCAGGTCGTGGCCGGGGAGCGTGTTATTGCATGGCGGGAAGCGAGGAGACTGGAAGAATGGAACGCAAGAATCGGATGAGGCTGTTTTTGTCCCTGGGAGGAGTCATGGTGCTCCTGGCCTTGTCGGACTGTCACCGGAGCGGGCCCTCTGAGGGGGGGAAGCCCCAGCCGGCCAGGACGGTTCAGACTGCCGACGTCCGGGTTGTGGATTCCGAGCGGGAGGTTCAGGTCTCGGGTGTCGTTTCGGGCAGGCATGAGGCCAATCTGACCAGCCGCGTGGGCGGACGGGTGACCCGGATCCTGGTGCGTCTGGGGGAACGGGTGAAGAAGAACCAGGTGTTGGTCGAGCTTTCCGGAGAAGCGCAGTCGCAAGCGCTCAGGGCTGCGGATGCGAATCTTGCGGAAGCGCAAAAGAGTTTCCAGCGGATTGATTCCCTGTACAGGAGCCAGAGCGCCACAAAATCGGAATGGGACCGCGCCCGGCAGAGGCTGGATGTGGCCAGTGCGCAGGATGCCAGGGCCAGATCGCTGCTGGGGTGGACACGGGTGAAGGCCCCCTTTTCCGGTGTCGTTTCCCGGAAGGTTGTCCGGACGGGGGATGTTGTCGGGATCGGTTCTCCGCTTGTCGAGATTCTTCAGGACAGGAATTTCCGGGTTTTTGCGCATGTTCCGGCCCGATGGTCGAAAGAGATTCGCGTGGGTCAGCGGGTGATGTTCCGGGTCGCGGAAAAGGGCGCGGTCCGCGAGGTGCCGGTTGTGATCCGGGAGATTGCGGCCGGGGCCGATCCGGTTTCCCATACGGTGCTGGTTCGCGCAAATGTGGCGGCCGGGGTGGGATCGGGTCTGTGGTCCGGACAGTACGGAACGATGGAGCTTCCGGTCGGCCGGGACCGGATTTTTCTTGTGCCCCGTCAGGCCGTTCTCGACAGGGACGGATTGAAGGAAGTCTTTGTGGTGGAGGACGGAAAAGCCTATTTGCGGTACATCCGGACGGGAACAGCGCATGACGGGCAGACCGAGGTGCTTTCGGGCCTTTCGGATCGGGAGACGGTGGTGCTGTCTCCGACGGGAGATCTCGAAAACGGATCTCCTGTCCGGGTGACGGGTCGGCCATGAATACGGCAAGCGGTGGGAATGAGGGACCGGATCCCCGGTTGGGAGCAGCCGGATGGCTGGCCAGAAAATTCATTCATTCCCGGTTGACCCCGATCTTTGTCCTGGTCTCCCTTCTCCTGGGCGGACTGGCCGTTCTGGGGACGCCGAGGGAAGAGGATCCCCAGATCAAGGTGCCGATGATCGATCTCTTCCTCACCTATCCCGGAGCGTCGCCCAAGGAGATGGAACGGAATGCGACGGCGCCGCTCGAGCGCCATTTGAGCCGGATCAAGGGGGTCAAGGACGTCTATTCCGCCTCCCGGAGGGGATCTTCCGTCGTGACTGTCCGTTTTCGCGTGGGCCAGTCGATGGAACGGAGCATCGTCAAGATCTATGCGGAGGTCATGAAAAGCCGGGCCTATCTTCCGTCCGGGGTGGGTCCGATCGTCGTCCGCTCCAAGGATATCAACGACGTTCCCATGCTTTCTCTGACGCTTTATTCCCCGACCGAGTCCGATTATGTCCTGAGACGGCTGGCGAGGCGCGTTGCGACAAGTTTCAAGCGGCTCGCGGGGACCAGCGACGTCATGGTCATCGGGGGGCGGGAGAGGACGATCCGTATCGAACTCGACCCCGCCGCCCTTCGGGCGCATCGCCTTTCGATCATGGATGTCCAGCAGGCGATCGCCCGCTCCAACGGCTCGGTGTCGCTCGGCAGTTTCGACCGGAACAATGTTTCTTTCCGGGTCTCCCTTCAAGGCGGGCTGACCGGGGTGGACGAGGTGAGGAAGCTCGTTGTCAGTGTCTGGCAGGGGCGTTCCGTCCATCTTGAGGATGTGGCGAAGGTGACGGATGGTCCGGCCCCTGTTTCGAAATACGTCTGGATGGGCCGTGGGCCGCACGCATCTCCTTCCGGAGACTTCACGGCCGTGACCGTGGCGGTCGCCAAGAAAAAGGGGACCAACGCAGTGGTTGTTTCCCGGCGGGTTCTCCGGAAAATGAAGGAACTGGGGCAGACCCTCCTGCCGCCGGATGTCCATTGGTCCGTGACGCGAAATTATGGGCACACTGCAAACGAAAAGGCCAACGATCTCCTGAAGCATCTGGTGATCGCGACATTGGCCGTGATTCTGCTGATCGGTGTGGCTCTGGGCGTCCGCGAGACGGGGGTGGTGGGAGTCGCCATTCCGGTCACTCTGGCGCTGACACTGTTTTTCTCCATGATGATCGGGTACACCGTGAACAGGGTGACGCTGTTCGCGCTGATCTTTTCGATCGGGATTCTGGTGGACGACGGGATCGTGGTGGTGGAGAACATTTACCGTCACTTCCATTTTCTTGGAGGCAGACGGGATTCCGGGGTGTTGACGGATCGCGCGATCTATGCCGTCAACGAGGTCGGAAATCCCACGATCCTGGCGACGTTCACGGTGATTGCGGCCTTGCTCCCCATGGCTTTTGTCAGCGGTCTGATGGGGCCCTACATGAGGCCCATTCCTGTCAACGCGTCCATGGCCATGCTCGGCTCTCTCTTCGTGGCGCTGGTCGTGACGCCTTACCTGGCGATTCGGCTCATCCGGCCCGGAGCCCATCATTCGGTCCTGACAGGAAAGGTGGATGCCGGCGTCCGTCATCTGTACCGTTCCCTGATGCTTCCGCTTCTGAACTCCCGTTTCCGGCAGAACCTGTTCCTAGGAGGTGTGGTCGTCCTGACGGTAGGGGTCATGGGGTTTTTCTATGAACGGACAGTCCTGCTCAAAATGCTTCCGTTCGACAACAAGAGCGAAATCGATGTGGTGATCGACATGCCGGCGGGCACGACGCTGGAAGGGACGGCCCGGGTCGCCCGGGAACTCGAGACAGTGGTTCTCCGGAATCCCTGGGTCAAGATGGACCAGGCTTATGTGGGGACCGCGTCTCCCTTCGATTTCAACGGTCTGGTCCGGCACTACTATCTCCGGTCGGGGAAGCGCGTGGGGGATCTGCATATCAACCTGCTCCCCAAATCCCGACGGCCCGTTCAGAGCCACCGGATCGCAGAACAGCTCGAGCGTGCGCTGGCGCCTGTGGCCAGAAAGCTTTCCGCCCGGATCAAGGTTGTCGAAGTGCCCCCGGGCCCCCCTGTCTTCTCTCCGATCGCCGCCGAAGTGTATGGTTCCGGAGAAGCCGCCATCGAGCAGGAAGCCCGGCGGATCGAACAGATCTTCGAGCGGACGCCGGGCATTGTGGATGTGGACAGTTCGCTGGAAACCCCTCAGACGCTCTACCGCATCCGGGTGGATCAGGAGAAGGCGGCGCTCTCCGGCGTATCGACTGACGAAATTTCCCGGACTCTTTCCATGGGGCTCAGCGGGATGACGGGGGTGCTGCACACCGATACGGGAAAAGGGTATGTGCCGATCATGCTGGAATACCCCCGGGAGGTCCGTTCCAGCATCCACAACCTGAACACGATCGAAGTGCGGGGCGCAGGAGGGAGGCTGATTCCCGTCAGTTCTCTTGTCCGGGTGGAAAAGGAGCGGGCGGAAGAGACGCTCTACCGGAAAGATCTCCGTCCCGTGGTCTACGTCACGGGAAATACCATCGGGTCCAGCCGGAGTCCGGTGTACGCGGCGGTGGACCTGTCCCGCGAAGTCGTTTCGGATGCCCGGAGCCGGAACCTCCCGATCCGCTCCTATTTCTGGGGGTATCCGTTCTCGCAGAAGGCTCTCTCCGTCCGCTGGGGAGGGGAATGGCATGTGACCTATGTGACCTTCCGGGACATGGGGCTCGCCTTCATTGCGGCGATTGTCCTGATCTATCTCCTGGTCGTCGCGGAGTTTGAAAGCTTTGTGACGCCCCTGATCATCATGAGCCCTATCCCGCTGGCGCTCATCGGTGTCATTCCGGGTCATCTCCTGTTCCACTCGAATTTCACGGCGACATCGATGATCGGGTTCATTGCGCTGGGAGGAATCATGGTCCGGAATTCGATTCTCCTGGTGGATTTCCTTCATGACAAAAGAGACGAAGGGGTCCCGATCCACCAAGCCATCCTGGAAGCCGGTGCGGTCCGGACGCGACCGATTCTCCTGACCGCGCTGGCGCTGGTCGTCGGCTCCCTGGTGATTCTTGACGATCCGATCTTCCGCGGAATGGCGATCGCCCTTCTGTCGGGGGCGATCGTCTCGACGCTCCTGACCCTGTTCGTGGTTCCCCTGCTGATCGAGCGGATCGAAGGCCGTTCCTGGGCTTCGAAAGCCCTGTCGGCGGAGACGGGGCAGCGGTAAGACGTCGTCCGGCGGGCCTCTTGGCTGCGGGGACGACGAATGTCAGGTCATATGAACGTTTGTGTGTAGACACAATAATCCAATGAGAGGAACATTGAGATGCGTATCGAACGGATTGTTCGCGGATTTGCGGGAGTGGTGATTCTGACGAGCCTTCTTCTGGCTCACTACCTTTCGACCAACTGGCTCTGGCTGACGGCATTCGTGGGCCTCAATCTCCTGCAGTCCTCGCTGACGCGCTGGTGTCTTCTGGAACGGATTCTGAGGCGTGTGCTGGGAAACGAGTCTCCGGGAAGCGCGGGATCCTGCAAGACGGTCTGACGGGAGCGGCGGAACGGCCAGATTACGGAGGAAATGCGATGCGGGTCATGTCTGTGGGCCGGGTGGGGCCACTGGGCTCCGGTTCCCTGGTGTGCGAGGAGCGTCCCCTTCCTTCCCCCGGGCCGGGGGAAATCCGGATCCGCGTGGAAGCCTGCGGGGTTTGCCGGACCGATCTGCATGTCGTGGAGGGGGACCTTCCCCGTTCCGCGGCCGGAATCGTTCCCGGCCACGAGATTGTGGGCCGGGTGGACCGCCTGGGTGACGGTACGGGGGGCTGGCAGGTCGGTCAGCGGGTAGGGGCCGCCTGGCTCTACCGCGCCTGCGGGAACTGCCGTTATTGCCTGAGAGGGGACGAGAATCTCTGCACCTCCCCTTTGTTTACCGGATATGACCGTCCCGGAGGGTTTTCCGAATACGTCGTGGCCGAATCCCGCTTCGTCTATTCCCTTCCGGAAGGCTTTTCCCCGGAAACGCTGGCCCCTCTTCTCTGCGCGGGCATTATCGGGTATCGGGCCTTTTCGCGTCTGGGACTCCGGAAAGGAGATCATCTGGGCTTGTATGGATTCGGGGCGTCGGCTCACCTGGTGCTTCAGATGGCCCGGGACAAGGGCATCGGGGTTTCGGTGGGAAGCCGGGGCGACCGGCATCGGGCATTTGCCCGGAGGATGGGTGCGGATTGGGTCGGAGGACCTTCGGAGACCCCGACCGAACCGTTTGACGGGGCGATTCTTTTTGCCCCTGCCGGGGAACTTGTTCTGCCAATCCTGACCCATCTCGATCGCGGCGGAAAGCTGATGATTGCAGGAATCCACCTGTCCGACATCCCTCCGATCCATTATGAAACCCATCTGTTCTATGAGCGCTCCGTCGGATCGGTGACCGCCAATACGCGGGAAGACGGAAGAAATCTCATCGAGTGGGCGGTCGGCGGGGCGATCGTTCCCAGTGTGAAGATTTATCCGATGGAAGAGGCGCTTTGTGCGCTGACGGATCTGAAAGAGGACCGGATCGAGGGGGCGGCCGTCCTGAAAATGGGGGACTGACCCGGAATCCTTCCCGGTTGGAACGGGTCGGGAAGAGGTCCGGGCCAGTGGGCCCTTTTACTTGACCGT
>DAIEST010000254.1 GCA_027346125.1 Leptospirillum sp.
CCGGGCGATCTCGATCACTTTCGACGACGGGTACCGGGACAATTTCGAGGAAGCGTTTCCCGTGCTCTCACGTTACCGGATGCCGGCGATGATTTTTCCGGTGACGGGTTTTGTCCTGGGGGAGGGGGAACACCCCCGTTACCGGGCGCACACGCTTCCGGTGGGATATCTGACCCCGGAGCAGATCCGTCTGATGAAAGATGCAGGAATGAGTTTCGGGTGCCATACCCACACCCATTCCCATCTTTCCGGGGTTTCTCCGCGGGAGGCAGTCCTTGAAATCCGTCAGGCAAAAAAATTGCTGGAAGAGTGGGTCGGGGAGTCTGTTCACGTATTCGCGTATCCGAACGGATTTTTTCACCTTGAGCATTTTCGGATGCTGGAAGCCTTGGGGTTCGATGCCGCCTTTTCGGTCAAGGCGGGAACGAACCGACCCGGAGACCCCCGTTGGTGCCTCCGGAGGACCGAGATCAGCGGACGGGACAGTCTCAGGGATTTTATTCACAAAATGCGGGGCGGCATGGATTCCTGGCACCGCATCTACCAGAGTGTCAAAGGATTTTACAGATGATGAGCCGACCGTTTAAAATTCTTTACCTCATGACCGATCCGTTCGGAATGGGAGGCGTCCAGAGCGATCTCAAGAGTCTGGGACCCTATTTCGTCGGGAAGGGCCACGAAGTGGTCGTCGCCTGTCCCGAAGGGGACCAGGTGGAGTTCCTCCGAAAAGGGGGAGTGACCCATCTCCCGTTTTCCGTCCATTTCCGGAACCCTTCGGAATTCCGGGCGCAGTCGGCCCGACTGAAGGCTTTGATCGAGCGGGTGAATCCGACGGTGCTTGCTCCCCAGTCGATCCGGGCTTCCTGGATCTGCCATTCGGCCGCCCGGTCGTTGCCCATTGCCCGCGTCACTACCATTCACAATATCCACAGTTCCATCAATGCGCTGTGGGCCGGGGTCATTCTGAACCGGGCCTCGCATCTGGTGATTTTCGAATCGGATCACGAACACCGCCGCATCACCCGACTCGGCCTGTCGGAGAAGAGAACACGTGTCATTCCCAGCGGGATCGATACGGACTCCTTTTTCAGGACGGATGAACATACCAGCGATCTCCGGAGGGAAATCCCCCATCTGAAAGAGGATGCGGTCGTGTTCGGATGCGTGGCCCGTCTCTCGGCGGAGAAGGCCCACAAGGATCTGCTGGTGGCGTATTCGATCCTCCGGAAGAGCTACCCCAATTCCCACCTGCTTCTGGTGGGGGACGGCCCCCTGAGGACGAATCTTGAAGCCCAGTCCCGGCAGATGGGGATCGCCGCCCATGTCCATTTTGCCGGTCAGCGCTCGAATGTCCGGGATTACCTGAACCTGTTCGATGTCTTTGTCCTGGCGTCCACACGGGAATCCCTGCCGCGTGCAGCCCGGGAAGCGATGGCTTGCGGTCTTCCCGTGATCGCGACCAGGGTAGGAGCCAGTCGGGAGGTCGTGCGCGACGGATACAACGGGTTTCTGGTGCCTCCGGGCAATGCCGATCAGTTTGCACGGTCGATGATTCACCTGATGTTCGAGCCGGAACTCCGCAAGCTCATGGGGCAGCGGAGCCTGTCCATGATCGAGGAGCGGTTCAGCCTGAAGAAATGGCTGGAGGACAACGAGCGTGTCTACCTGAAAGCCGGAGCGTTGGCGGGGTGTGTTCCCGTACGGGAGATCGGACCGCGCATGATCGATCCGACC
>DAIEST010000269.1 GCA_027346125.1 Leptospirillum sp.
CCTGTAGACGGCCATCTCGAACCGGTTCCGGGAGAATCCCTCTTCGGGGATGAGGCCTCCCACCTCTTCCTCGAGGGAGACAACCTGAAAATCCTCCGGCTTCTCCGGAAAGAATATCAAAAGAACGTCGACGTCATCTACATCGATCCGCCTTACAACACGGGCCAGACGATCGCCTTCGACGATCGCTACTTCCAGAACGTCCCGTCTTCCTTCTTTCTGGAGGAATCCCTTTCGGGCCCTTCCTCCAGAACCGTCAGGGATCCCTCTCCCTGGCTTTCGATGATGTTTCCCCGCCTGGCTCTCGCACGGGAACTCCTGAAAAGCGAAGGAGTTCTCTTCATCAGCATCGACGACCGGGCTGTCCATCACCTGCGTTGTCTGCTGGATGAGGTTTTCGGGCCTGAAAACCACGTGGGAACGATCGTCTGGAGAAAAAAGGTCGTCAGGGGACGGGGGCACCGCCATATCATTCCCCAGACAGAATATGTCGTCGCCTATGCCAGGGAGATCAAATCGCTGCCACCGTTTTCCGAGCCCCTCACCCAGGACATGATTGCGGAATATACACAGAGGGATGAATCGGGCCCATACAAACTCATCCCCCTTGCCAAGAGCGGAACCCGGCACTCTCCCCGCCCGAACCTTGTGTATCCGATCCGGGCGCCCGACGGAACATCGATCGAGTGCCCGACGCACCAATGGAGATGGAGCGAACAGACCTTCCGGAACAGGCAGGATGAGATCCTCTTTCGAAAGAACCAGAAAGGGACATGGACGGTCTATACCAAGCAACGACTCTATCAGGAGGGCCGTCTCAGGAGGAAAACCCCGGTTTCCTACTACGACCGTGTCACGACGACCGACGGCACGCGTGAACTGAGAGAGTTGTCCAGGGGAGCGGTCTTCGACTTCCCGAAACCCTCACGACTGATCCGGGATCTCATCGCCTGGATGCCTCCTTTTTCGGGGACCGGAAACGGAGTCGTCCTCGACTTCTTCGGAGGCACCTGTCCGACCGCCCAGGCCGTGATCGACCTGAATCAGGAAGACGGAGGCCAACGGCGATTCATCGTTGTCCAGGATGTTCCTTTTCCGGCAGATCCCGCTCCCGGCACCGCATTCTACGGCAAGGAACGGATTCGCAACGTCATCGGCCAGTACCGGAGAACGTCCCCCCCTTCTCCCCAGGACGGAACCTTCTGCAATCTGGCATTTCGGGTGCTCAGACTTTCTCCCTGACAAGCGATGGGGGGGAGGTCATCGGCCCAGGACCCATTGCCAGTTCCGTTCTTCCTGCTCCGGAAGCCATCGCACCCGGGCCATCCGGTCCGGAGAAGAAGACTCCTGGATGGAACGTTCGGGAAGCATTCCGGCGTTCGGTTGTCCCGGACCACTCCCCCAGAAAAGAAGGGAAGAAAACACGACGACCGCGACCGCCATCGGGAGCAGAGTCCTGCGGACCGCACCGTCGCGACCGCCTGCCATGACCGTCAGCCCGCCCAGGATCAAAGCGAGCAGAACCACGAACCCCCCCGGCGACAGGCCAGGAAGGGCAATCTGCCCATAGGGGATCCGGGAAAAAAAAGACACCAGCCCGACGACCGATTCTCCCAGTTTTTCCAATGCGAAGGTCGCCGGAGCCCAGCCAGCGGGACACACAATCAGCACCAGCGCGTAAAGGAATCCGGCCGGCAAAAGGAGGTCTCCCGCAACGGGAACGATGATCCCGTTCGAGACGATCCCGATCCAGTCCAGCTGGCGATAAGCCAGCCAGAGGAGAGGGAGCGTCGTCATCGTAACCAATCCGCCCAGGAGCACCGCTTCCCGAACCCCGATTCCGTCGGCGCCGGGCAGAGAAGACTCCCCTCCATACCGTTTGCCCATTCTCAGGAAAATTGCCACTCCAAACAGGGCGGCCAGGGAAAGATCCAGGGAGAGGGAGAGCGGGCATTGCGGGTTCAGGATCGAAAGCCCGATCACCGAGAGACCCAGAAGATCCTCCCATGACCAGCGAAACCCCATCGCGCGGGCCACAAGCACCAGCACGAATCCCTCCATGGCTCTCAGTGCCGGGAGAGGTGACCCGATCAGGAGAAGGTAGCATCCCATCACGGGGACAACGCACACACCGACCAGAAGGGAGACCGGAAACCGGGCATACCATGCGCGGAGAAGGGGGTACGGCAGAAGACGGAGCGTCAGGAACAGCGTTCCGGAAAGAAAGACGGCCAGGAGCGCCATATGCTCTCCGGAGACCGAAAGAAGATGATAGACTCCGCTTTTCTGGAACTCCTGATCGAGCCCCGGCGAGAGATGACTGGTATCCGAAAGGACCATGGCGAGCAGAACGGAGGCGACATCCGGACGGAAAAGCGACAGGAAGCGATTCCGGATCCGGTCGTCGAACGCCTGGAACCGGGGGAGGAGAAATCCGGGCGCATGAACAGGATGGCTGATCCGGAGACGATCCCAGGGAGACAGAACGCCTTCGAGCAGCAGGGGACGAAAGGCGCTTCCGAACAGGTGCGTCCTTTCCCATGCGTCCGGATAGGAAGACAGCGTGACCGTTCCGGAAAGGCAGTCTCCCGCACGAAGGCTCCGGTGGATCCTTGTCACCGGAATGCCCAATCGTACGGGCAGGCGACGGGAAGCATCCAGTTCGGCAGTCATTTCGACCCACCGGATCTTCCGTCCCGACTGGGAGTCCGACGCCAGACATCCCCGGAAGCTCCGCTCTCCCTGCCAGGACGAGGAAACACCCCACAGGAGACCTGCGGAAAGAACCCCCCAGAAGAATCCCGCGACCGCCCACGGCAAAGGAAACCTTCTTTTCCCGAGAAGAGAGAAGATGGCCCCCGGGACCCCCACCGCCACAAGCGTCGCCGGAAAAAACGGAAAGATCCAGAACGCGGAGAGCCCGAGAAAGAACCACCCTCCCTTTTTCATATATCCGGAAGAAGCGTGGGTCAGGGACAGATCTCTTGAAAATCTTTCCGGACAGCCTCCAGGATTTCATCGGAAAACGATTCGATCTGAGCCCGGTCCGGTCCTTCGATCATGATTCTGAGCGCGGATTCCGTCCCGGAGTACCGGATCAGCACCCGACCGTGGCTTCCCTGAAGGTCCGCCTCGATCCTCCGGGCAACCCCCGAGACCCTCTTGAGATCCTCCAGCGGCACTTTCCGCACCACCGGAACGGTTTTAAGAACCTGGGGAAAAGCCTGGTACAGAGACGCCGCGTCTTCCAGGGAAAGCCCTTTCTCCACGAGCAGGGAAACCAGCTGGATGGCGGTCATGAGCCCATCCCCCGTCGTATGGAAATCCCGGAAGATCAGATGACCGGACTGCTCTCCCCCGAACGACAGGTTGTGGGCCTCGAGTTCTTCCAGAACGTACCGGTCCCCCACCTGCGTTTTCCGAAGCCGGATCCCTTCCCGCTCCATGGCCACGTCAAGCCCCATATTGCTCATGACCGTCGTGACAAGCGTGTCGTCCTTCAGAAGCCGCTTTTTCTTGAGATGACAGGCCACCACCGCCATGACCGCATCTCCGTCCAGCACTTTCCCGCTATGGGTCACAAAGATCGCCCGGTCCGCATCCCCGTCGAGCCCGATGCCCAGGTCGGCACCCAATTCCCGGACAGTCTGGGCGAGCCGGTCGGGATGAAGCGCTCCGCATCCGTCATTGATGTTGGTTCCGTCCGGAAGATTTCCGACGGCGGCGACATGGGCCCCAAGCTCGCGAAAGGCCATCGGGGCGACCCGGTAGGCTCCTCCGTTCGCCATGTCCATGACGACATGGATTCCGTCGAATTTCTGTTTTCGGGGAATCGTGTTCTTGATGAACTCGATGTAACGGCCTTCCGCTCCCGAGAGCCGCTCCACCTTCCCGATCTGGTCTCCGGTCGGGCGGATCTGGTCGATTTCCGTTCCCAGAACAAGTTCCTCGATACGGGACTCGATCTCGTCCGGAAGCTTGGAGCCTTCCGAGGAAAAAAACTTGATCCCGTTGTCCTGATAGGGATTGTGGCTCGCCGAAATCATGATCCCGGCATCGGTTCTCAGTGCACGGGTCAGAAAGGCAATGCCCGGAGTCGTGAACGGACCGACGAGAACGACGTTCACTCCCATGGAACAGATACCGGAAGTCAGTGCGTGCTCCAGCATATACCCTGAAATCCGGGTATCCTTTCCGATCACCACGTGGTGCTCGCCCTTGTACCGCTTGAACAGGTAGGCTGCGGCCCGACCGAGCCGGAAAGCCGTCTCCCCCGTGATCGGTTCGACATTGGCCACGCCACGGATGCCATCCGTTCCAAACAGTGTCCGCTTCAGACCCATTCCCGCTCTCCCTCCATCACCACGACCGGTTCGAACCAGATCGGATCATCGGGTGGCACAAAACACGAAAACCATACTCATTCCGCCTTCTTCCTCCCGATCCCGGGAGACGGGGACAGTCCCGACAAGCGCGGGATCCGTCCCCCGTCTGCATCAGGAAGATCAGGGAGCGGACTGCTTCAGATAGAGCTTCTTCATTTCCTTGACGACTTTTTTCGCATGGGGAGCCGAGACCGTATGCTGCAGACCGTTCAGCGTCTGGTAAATGGTCTGGTCGAAGTGTGCCTTGCTCATCGAGGACAGGACCCAGACATTGTAGTAGTAGCGGACAGGCGCTCCCGGAGACGACTGCACCCAATACTTCTCCCACCAGAATCTCTGGGGGGAAAGCCCGGTGGCGACAGCA
>DAIEST010000286.1 GCA_027346125.1 Leptospirillum sp.
CAATCCCCTGAGAAGTCGGGGGCATCGGAAGGCAAAACCTTTGGAGTCAGCGGAGGAATGGTTAGTCTCAATCCCCTGAGAAGTCGGGGGCATCGGAAGGACAAAGGAAGTTATTTACCATTGACAACAAAGTCTCAATCCCCTGAGAAGTCGGGGGCATCGGAAGACTATCCTCTGGAAGACCCGTCTGTCAAGGTCCGGAAAGGGCTATTTGGAGCAAGAGGATCGAAAACTGTCAATTGAGGTGAATTTTCTTAAAAAATGTCCCCTTGGAGTCAAAAAATCTTTTATTGACGGAGGTGGAGCAAAAGAGTCTTTCATGAAAACCCTCCGGAAGACTCCACACCAAGACGATAGACACCAAATCCGAAGGTGGTCTTGCTCCCGATCTGAAGCCATTGCCCCAAGGCGAGCCAGGGAAGAAACGGAGTCATCTCTCCCTGGTATGCCAAGTTTCCGACAATGCCCCCGTGAATCAGATCCTTTTCCTGCCTTGACGACCAGCGATGCAGGTCCCACCACCTGACGTCGTGCTCTCCCCCGGAGACCTCCAGCGACTTTTCCACAAGGAGTTTTTTTTCCATTGTAAATGGCATGGGAATGAACTGGTTCATGCGTCCAAGAACACGTTTCACAATCAGGGAAAAAGCCGGGGAGCCCATGCACACGCGGTTTTCTTCCTTGAGATGAAGCGGTGTGTCGCAGAGGAGGTTGACTTGGCGGGTCGAGACCCCTTTCACCAGAGAAAGGATCTCTCCTGCAAAAAAGGGAGAAGGAATCGAAACGGACCCCTTCTCTGCCCCAAAAACCGGCAGGACTCCCGAAGGAGTGACAGACTCGACCGAGAGGAGCCGGGCCGTCCCCCGCTCTCCGGAGAGGGTTTTGCTCCCTAGACCGGAGAGCGAGATTTCGTGGAGCGTTTCCATACAGGAAATGGCATGGCGGGTTCCCTCTCCGAACAGGGTCAGATCGAAAGAGAGAATCTCTCCCTCCACAATTCTGGACTTTAGACGCATCGGGGCGAAAATGGCATAGAGGCGGGATCCTGCACCTTCCCAGAGACATTCGTAAGTCTTCGGGAATCTCCGATGGAGACCCATTCCGATCACGCTGTGCCAGAAGGCTCCATGGAAGGCAGGAAAGCTCATTCCCTCCGACTTCAGATAAAACCGGAGCCGAAGCATGGGAAAGTTCCTCCAGGATTCGCCCAGAGTCAAAACGGAAGGTAACGGCGCACCAAGAATCTGCAATGGTTCCTCCTGCGATTGAAGTACATTCGACATCGTGAAATCAAGTTACTCAAGAAGTACAAAATCGGCTTCTTCCTCCGGGGGAAGACCGCCGTCGAAGAGAACATCCCCGCGGTCCTTGGGACAGAGGGTGTAGATCCGGAGACTGTCTCCCTCTCCGAGAAGGGGCTCGAGGAGAGACCGGATCCTCCCGATCTCCCCCAGCGTGTCGACGCAGCACTCAAAAACGCTCTTCTGGACCCGGATGCCGTACCCCATCAGAAGATGGGCAACGGCAAGCCGGGACCGGTCATCCGAGATGTCGTAGCAAACCACGGCAAACAGGTTCATACCCCATCCCTCACAAGATCAGATAGGCGTCCCCCGGAGCCGGGAGAGTCCCCTCCCCGAACAACAATGTCCGGGACTGGCAATGGGTGCAGACCGGATAGTACCGGACGCTCGCCCCCTTCTCCGGAAGCAGGGAGGCGAGCCTGTTCCTCACCCAGGTCAGATCATCGGCCCCGAACTGGCACTCGAAGACACTCTTCTGAACTCTCTTCCCGAACCCGGAAAGCATTTTTTCAACCTCCCTGCGCGCCCTGTCTCCGGAAATGTCATAGGCGACCAGCCAGACTCGGGCCATCAGCGCGTCCTGAAGGGTTTGTAGGGTCCGTCGAGATCCCGGAAGAACCGGACATACCGGTCGCACTGGAGCTCGATGGCCCGACGGTAATCGGTTGTCATCCGGGTGTCCGGATGGATGAAGGGGCGGTTCATCCGGGTTTCGAATTCCGCGACGATCCGTTTTCTGAGATCTTTCTCAAGACGGCAGAACCCGTCGTCTCCTTCCTCCCGGATGAACTGTTCCGGCTCCACACTTCCCTCGAGGAAGAGGGAAAGCATCATTCGGTCCACCACCGGAGCCCGAAACTCCTCGATGAGGTCGGAAGCCAGGGCGGGGTGGCCAGGACGCTGGAGATGGTAGATGCCGAGGTAGGGCGTGAGTCCGGCGCGCCGGAGGGATCCCAGAATGTTCTGGTAGAGCAGGCCGTACCCATAGGAGAGAACGGCATTAACCGGGTCGGTCGGAGGACGGCGCCGACGGCCATTCCAGATCCAGGGAGGAGGGAGAAAAGCGGCGAGGGCATCGAAGTAATTCCGGGCGGCCGTTCCCTCGATCCCCCGGAGACTCTCGATCTTTTCGGCCCGGACCGCCTGGTCCATGAAGCCCTTGAGGCGATGGGCCGCCTTGTCGACTTCGGGGATCCGGCGCCGGAGGTTGAATTGGCGAAGGACCTCCCGGCCGTTCGCGATCTTGGCTGCTACAACGGTTCTTGCGGCGCACAGGACTTTATCCGGGTGTTCAAAAGCGTCGACCTGGGCCGCCAGAAGGTCGATCTGGCGGCCTGAAAGATCGTCGATCTTCATGTCGCAGTTTCCCGGGATGGTCGAAAAGAAGATGTCGGCGCTGGTCGTTCTGCAGGCCCGCGCCAGGGCCGTGGACAGGATCTGGTTCCCCTGCAGGACGATCTGGTCGACGTGATGAATCGGAACGCTCCGGATTTCCTTCCCTTCATGCCGGATGACAATGCGATTGTTACGGACCCCGAGAAAGGCCCCCTGCTCGATGATATAGAGCGTTCGCCGCAGAGGAGATCGGGAGGAAGAGGCCGGAAGATCCTCCGGGGACTCTATTCCGGAAGAAGGCTCATCCCGGCCTGGACTTTCTTCCGGATCCGGTCCCGGAGGAGAGTCTCGCTCGGGCGAGACCGGGTGAAAGAGAACCGGATGCGATTCGCCGACCCCTGCCAGATTGACGGTGTCGGAATGGAAAGTCTCTCCGATGAAATCCGTTCCCAAGAAACGGAATCCCTCTTCAAAAGAGGTGATCCGGGTTTTTTCCGGTTCGATCCGAAGGCTCAGAAAGCTCAGGACATCCTCGCTCAGATGGAGAGCACGCTCCGCTTCCGGCCGGCTTTTGCAGAGGACGATGAAATCGTCTGCGAAGCGGATCACCCGATACTCCTGCCTGAGGAGAGTCGAATCGAGCTCTCCCAGATAAAGGTTGGCGAGAAGCGGAGAGATCGGGGATCCCTGAGGGATTCCCAGTGCAGGAATGGAGAGTGTTTTTCCGTCCTGGACGGGAGCGCAGATCCAGGATCCGATCAAACGGGTGACCTCCGGATCGTGGATCACCGATTCGACTTTGAGCAGAAGGGCCGGATGGGGAATCTCGTCGAAAAAGTGCTGGATGTCGGCGTCGACCACCCATTGAAAGCCCTGGTTCCTAAACTCGACGATCCGGGAGAGAGCCATCTGCAGGGAACGTGCCGGACGGTAGGCGTAGCTGCAGTCCTCAAAATGGCGCTCGAACAGTGGAGTCAGAACGGATGACAGGGCGGTCTGAAGGATGCGGTCACGAACGGTCGGGATCCCGAGAGCTCTCGGAGACTTTCCGGAGCGCTCCATCCAGACCCGGAGGAGAGGATCCGGGGAATAGGTTCCTTCCCGGACGGAGCGGGCAAGTGCCTGAAGATTGGGAATGGCGCATTCGGAAAATGTTTCTGTCGAGATCCCGTTGACCCCCGGGGCGCCCCCTTTCTGGTGGACATGGCTCCATGCCAGAAGAAGCGTAGCATCGGAAACCGCCTGGGCGAGAAGGGAACTGACGGCCGCAGTCTCTGTCATGACGCCCTGTCCAGAGAGTATTTCAGAATGGGTCCGAGATCGGAAAGCTCTTCCGGACCGACAAGGGTGATCCCCATGCTTTTTGCTCTTTCCCTCAGACCGTGGGGTGTTTCCTGGGCCGAGAGGATGAAGGTTCCGGCAAATCGTCCTCCCACCGCCTGCCTGAGGACCTCTGACTTGTAGGCAATATCATTTGCCTTCGTCTCCGAGTTCCCCTCCAGTCTTCCCGTCTTGCACTCCAGGATGAACAGTCTGTTCCTGTGGCAGATAACGACGTCGAGTTCGTTGTTGACGGGAGTTGTGTCCGAAAACGACTGGACTTTGACATTGGAACGAACATCGTGGAATCCCGCCTTTCGCGCTTCGATGTAGGCGTATTCCTCAAGCCAGCCTCCGCCCAGATAGTGTGCGGATTCCTGACTGGAAAAGGTGATCTCACGGATCCCATGTTTCCAGTGGGCAAGTCCTGCGCCGACAATACGGTCGAGTGCGGAGACCCAGATCCCCGCCGGGATTTTCGTAAAAGTTCCCTCATTCTGTCCCGCCATCCCGTCGAGCGTGCTGTAGAATCCCTTGAGATCCGGAGCGCGAACGGCGAGAAAATGGGTCAGGGAGGTCCTCAAAACGGCCTTTTTCACCCATTCCTGACTGTCGGAGGCGGCGCCTGTGTAGTCGAGACCCTGAATGGACAGATAGTCGGGAATATCGAGGACATTGCCCATGGGAATCGGATGGGGGGGCGTTCCGCTCCTTTCCGCGAGGATCTCGATACAGTCGTGGGCGGTATCCGTGTAAATGATCCGGAGAGCTCTCCCCTTGAAGGCTTCCCAGAACCCCAGGCTCATGATCTTATTTCCGCCGGTCAGGTTGAGGATGATTTCTTCTTCGGGAAAATCCTTTTCAAGACGGTTCAGCAAATCGGAGGCCCAGACGCAGACATCCAAAATAGTTGCGTCTGGAGCCTTGTCTTCCCGCCTGAATGCGATCTGTTTCTTTTCAAGAAAGTGAATAAGTTTTCGGTCGAATCCTTTTTTAATTGCCATGTCGCTGCAGACGGTCACCACGGCTTTCGGTCGTTCCATCACGACGGGAATGCCGTTGGCCAGTGGTTCTTGTGAAACGAGAACAACATGAATGGGCATAAAACTCCAGGAAAATAAAGGTTCAGGATCAGGAGATACCGAACATCTGCTCAAATCATTCAATGCTAATTGATCAATCCGAATTACAATTCGAGTTTTGGAATGAAATTGATTTGGCACACTTTTGATCCGGCATTGTTGTCGATGTATTGAATGCAAATATTGTTTGATAAGGTGACCGATGCCATCGCCAAGGAGACTTCCTTGGTTCCCCCTGTGATATCCACGACAATGTCCCTGTACTTGATCTTATCGGTTTCCCGGTCCGTTCTTTTTAAAATTTCTCCAGTGATATATTCACTGATTCCATCTAGCTCATTAAATGCAATTGGTTCCGTAATAATGTTTACATCCTGAAAATTTTTAAAATATAGTTTTATGAGTTCTCGGCAGTCATTAAAATCGTTACAAGAACCTCGAACAGAAGTCTTTTTATCACCACTTGAATCGTTTTCCGATTTTTCCGAAAGATCCTTCGAGCCAAGAACGATAATTTCCTTGAGGGAGTCAATATGGCGGTCAAGGGCTCTTAATAGTTGGATCCAGTTCCATTTGCACCCTTTTTGGGTCAAAAGATCGATATCTTCCTTAAGATTTCCCGTTAGGACTATCCCGTCTACGGAGAATTTATTATTATCTTTATTACCATCTTTATTACCATCTGAAGAAATTTCTAATTTTCCAGAACTTTGTGTTGAAAGGGCCCAAAATAAAATTTTTTTTGTCGATTTTGATTCGGGTTCGGGTTCGGGTTCTTTAAAAATCCGGATTCTCCCTTCTCCCAGCTCTTTATTGATCCAAGAGAGAAGAAGGAAGGTCGTCACTAAAAGTATTGCCACAGAAAAAAGTTTAAAGTCCAAAGATGATAGGAACTTGAAATGGTCCAGTTCACGCCAGCCTCCAAACAGAGGTTCCCCTGAAATGGCCTTTCCCAAAAAATCGATCAAAAGGAGTGCCAATCCAACAAGAATAAATTTGTTTTTGATAAGAAAATATTTATAGATTCTCATGACCCCGCCTTCATTTAAGATTGATTACATTGCTATGCTCTCACCACCCTCGTCACCGCCTGGATCTGGCCCTTCTCGTCCCGGATCGCGGTTTCTCCCGTATCCGGGGCCACCATACACTGGCCCCACCCCGTGCTTTCCCTCAAGGCGCTTAACACGATGCTCGATACTATATAGGTTTTCCCTGTCTCCATAAACGTTCCCGTCTGGATTTCTCCCCATCTTCTTCGGATCGCCGGAACCCCCTCGATCTCTGGAAGAGGTTCCTCGATGGTGTCAACACGGGCGACACTCCCTGACGGTAGAATCGTATGGTCGGTTCCGTCGGATTTTCGAATCGTGACCGGGTGGGGCGTCAGATTGACAAACATGGGAGTCACCTTTCTGGAGGGTTTAAGGATCTGTTTTTTCGTGATTCTCTGGCTTCGGGTTCCATCTTTTCTTGATATGCAGCTTCTTTTTTGGAGGGTTCGGGAAGATCCCCAAAACGGATGGTTTCTTTACGGAGTCGGATCTCGTACGACTTGCCCCGCTTTCCCAGTCCCCTGATAAGGTAGGGGTCCGCTTGGGACCCGAGAGCTTCGACGAGCGCGGCGTTCAGGCGCGAGAGCTTCTGATCGAAAAACCCCTGATCCATTCCTTTTTTCAGGGCCTGCTCCGTCCGGTCAATATCCCCCAAGATTCCCCGGATCGTCTTCAGCTCTTTCAGGTAATCCTGAGCGTAATTCACTTTTTGGATCCCCTTCTTGGGAGAGAAAAGGGGAGGTTCCCCTCTCTGTTTTCGGCGGGCGAACCAGCACAGGACGGCCAGTTCGCTGGGAGGAAGGCGGATCGTCGTGTCTCCCGCCAGAATGGCCTGTTTCTTAATGTCCAGAAGGAGTCGATGGGGAGGGAATGATTTCTGGACCGCCTGTACGGCGTCCCGGAAGGGCTTTTTCTTCCTCAAAAGAGATTTCGGGAGGAGCTGACGCAGAAGGACGAAGGGAATGGAGGCCAAGGTCACGACAGCGTCGTGGGTATCGAAGGACTCCCCGGTTCGAGAAGGAAGACGGACCGGTTCGAGAGGCGGATAGTAGAAGTCCGGAAGGGATTCGAATGGGGCGGAGACGAGAACGTGCGACAGACAGTCCTGGGGACGCCCGAAAAGGGAGAGGGCGTAGCCTGCATAGAATCCCATGGTTTTGCGCCCTCCCGCCAGAGAAACATGGAGGGAGCAAGACGGATCTTCGGTGAGTGTGCGCACGACCTCGACGATGAAGTCGGCGGCGTCCTCGTTGTCCTCTCCCGAGCGAATGTCCGCGAGGGAGCGGCCGGTTCTGTCCCTGAGGACATGAACAAAGTCCGGATCGAACCGTATTTCTGGAAGCCCGTAATCCCGAACAAGCGCCCACAAGTGTCCCGCCCCCGGATCGGCGAGCTCTTTTCTGGCCATTTTCGAACCTTCGGAGGTCGTGATGATGTGAATTTCCTCCGGAATCCAGGGAGGGTCGCTCTGAACAGCGAGGGCGAACAGAGTTTCCGTGACGATCTGAGGAGACATTCCCGTCAGGCAGAGAAGGACACGTCGTTCCGGAGCGTCGGAGCTTCCCTGAGAAAGCGTTTTTCTGACCACCGTGACTCCTCCCATTCCAAATGACTGGTGCGAGGAAACCGCCTGAGACCGACCCGACTGAAATCGGTGTTCAGTCAAGCGGAACCCCCACAGCATGCGTGTGATCGAGAACTTGTGAGCACAAAACGAACACACGGATCTGCATCTGCCCGAGCGTCACCCAGACAAAGATTGTCAGAACCTTCGTCGGTTTGCCTCACCGCGTCTTTCCACTGAACTGTTCCGAATTTCCGTACTCCTGACAGGCAAAGATCTTCGTTCTCCGGGTCCTCAGAAGCTCTCCGTATCCGATCAGAGTCTTCTGAGGAAAGGCCGACAGCAAGGTCTCAAGCCACATTCGGCAAGGACCGAGTGAATTGACTCCCAAACTCGATTGGGATTTTGCTCCTGTGGGAGAAGTTCCATAATGCTCTCTTCGGTTCCGTGAATATTTTGCTCGAGCATTCAACCCATAGTCAGAAGGGCGTTTTTATTTCAAGACCTTCTCCCGTGGTTCTTATTTCCACACTACCAAATATTTATCCAATCATGCCATTACTTGGCGATATCCAGAGTAAACCCCATGAGGGAACGGGTGTTTCTCTTTTCCGGAAGAACGAGGTCCTCCGGAAGCAGGGCGATGGCCTCCTTGTTATCCGGATCCTTCTCGATCCGTCTCCTGACGGAGTTCTCCACCGCAATTTCGAGGGATTTCCGTACCTCCCGGGGCGAGAGCTTCGTGAGCTTTTCCAGAACGTCGCAGGAAAGTGGGGCCAGATAGCTCTCAAGAGAGCTCTCCGAGAGGATCCCCTGCATAATGGAGGGAACCACCGAATTGGCCATGTCCCGTTCCGAAGGCCCTTCGATTTCAAACACGAGGAACCGAGAAAGAAGCGATTCGGGAATTTCCTCAAGATTGTTACAAGTCGCGATCCAGGTGACACGGGAGGCGTCGAAGGGATAGTCCGCTCCCAGGGCCTCGTCCACCAGACTCTCTGACGTCAGGGGCTCGAGAACTCCATGAAGGACGTCATAGATATTGGCGTAATCGCGCATTTTTCCAGTCTTGTCGAGTTCGTCGAGCACGAAAACCGGATTGGCCACCGCCCCCAGACAGACCTGCCTCATGATCGGTCCGACCATGCCGGATTTCCAAGTAAACGAGAGACCGGTCAAAGCGGATCCAGCGGTCATGACCGAGCAGTCCAGAAAGCTGATCGGAACTTGCAAAACTGAGGCTAGACGTTTCAAGAAGGCCGTTTTCCCGATCCCTGGAGGGCCTGCCAGAAGGATCGGACGAATTTTCTGGAACTGATTTCCGGTCAACCGGGCAATTCGGGCAATGTTTTTGATCTTCTCCGCCACCGCCGAGAAATTCGGAAAACACTTTAAAATATCGTCAAATGCCTCGGGAGCCGCAATGGGGGCGATCCTCCGGTACGGACCCTTTTCGGCGAGGGATTTCAGGATCTCCTGCGCTTTTTCCGTGTAAAGATTCAAACCGTCCTGACTGTTTCCCATAATCAGGCCGAAGACCTTCGGAGAGAAAATCTCCAGTTCGTTTTCAGCGGGGCCTTGAGTGAGAACGGGAGCCGGCAACTCCGACTCGTCAAACTTCCGGAAGACTTTCATGACGGAACCCGAAAGGATCGCGGGGTCCCAATCTGTCGTTTGGTCCGCAGACATGCCCGCCATCCGGGTGGTGATCTCCGCCCCGAGAATCGTTCCGGTAAGAACGGCGTAGGCGTAGTCTACCGGTGTCATACCGCGCTTTTCCGACTGACCTTTGAGAAGATCGTAGAGATCGCTGTCGAGTTGAAGTAGCATTCTTCCCTCCATAAAGTTTATTGTTCCTTCCTTGGCAGGACGATTCGAGGCTTCCGGAATCTGCCTTTCGAAATCCCGTCTTCACTCGTGACTTCATGATCCAGATTATAGGAAGCCTGCGAACGAAAGTCCGGATCCGCAAGGTTGCGGGAGGAGAATGGGATTAGGGAGAGAATGTTTCGGGATTCGATCTCGAAGGAAGAAGGTCGGTCGATGACCAGTGTTTCATGGGAACCGGCCAGAAAAAGAAAGCGGCCCGAAGAGATCTTCCGGATCCCACTCCCCACTTCGGATGCCCCTCCCAACAAAGCCCATGGTCTTGTCGACCAAATTTCGGCGGCCTTCCGGACGCCAGAAGACCCGGCAGGAACGGAAAGTCCTCCCTCTTCGACGCTGTCTGTCCGGATTTTTTTGCTCTTCTTTACCCAAAACTCCTCGCTTCTGGCCTTCCAGAGGACTATATGATCCGGCCAGGATCTCAAGAGGCTTTCTGATCAACGATGATCAGCATCTTCCAATCTGAGCCAGCGTTCGGGGCAAGGTCCGGTCGTTGCACAGGCCACGAGGTGGCAGCCCGGGAAGCCTTTCAGGTAAAGACGTCGATTGAAGTGGTGATCGTATTCCAAAATCCTTCTGGTATTTGCGATAATCATTGCATGTTTGCTGAAAATCTTGAATAACGAGGAAAAGACCCATGAAAATCAACATTGCTTCGGATCTTCATCTGGAAACCTACGACTGGATTCCAAAGTTTTCTCCCCGGAAAGCCTCCCACATGTTTTCTGGTCTCTTCTCCTGCGACCTCCTTGTTTTGGCGGGGGATATCGTGGGCTCCCCCCGAATGCTTTCCGAATGGCTCTCCCTATGTCCCGTTCCCGTCATTTATATCCTGGGCAATCACGAATACTACGGGAAAAGCCTTGAACGGACGGAGAGCGCATTTCGGCATATGTTGCACGACCTCCCCCACGTCCATTTCCTGAACGAGGAAAGCGTCGTTTTAAATGGGGTTCGTTTCGTCGGAGCGACCCTGTGGTCGGACTTCGACGGGGAAAATCCGCTCGTCATGAAAGAATGCCAGGGGAATATCAAGGATTTTCGTCAGGTCGAGGGGATCACGACGGCAAAAGTTCTGGATCTGTTCTACAAAGAACGGGACTGGATCGACTCGGAGCTTTCGATTCCGTTTGCCGGACCGACCGTTGTCGTAACCCATTATGCCCCCTCCCCGCAAAGTCAGTCCGTGTTTCACGGGTCGCTTTTGGGAGGAGGCTTTGTGACGGATCTTGAGGACATGATTTTAAAACACCAGCCAAACCTCTGGATCCATGGCCACACCCACGACAACTGCGATTACACTGTCGGCAGAACGCGGGTTCTGTCCAATCAGTCAGGATACGGCTGGGAAGAGGC
>DAIEST010000292.1 GCA_027346125.1 Leptospirillum sp.
GAGGCCTCCATGATCAGATCCCCAAGCACTCCGCCATCGGGCAGTCTTTCCCCTCTTGCGGGAACGGGTGCCGACGAAGGCGTTTCGGAGCCGACCGGGTAAAACGCTGCCATTCGTACAATGGCTCCATCGGCACGGCGAACGGGGGACTACCGTAAGATGGGTCCCGCCCCCGCCCCCGCCCGGTCGACCTGGTTCAGAAAGCTTTCCCAGAGCGCATGGGGGGACGCGGATTCCACATAGGATTCCAGTCTGCCGTTCTCGATTCGGGCCGGATTCAGGAGCCAGACCCAATGGGGACCCTTTAACGAAACCTCGGGTTCGATGCCGCTGGTCAGGAGCTCCGCTCTCGATACCGTATCGCGAAGGTCAAGCGCTCCGCACAGAGAAAGAATCCCCTTTTCCGAGGAAGGAGGCTGCCTGTCTTCCGGGGAATGAATATCGAGAAGCCCCACGACCCCCTTTTTGGCCAGCCGGTCGAGGAAGGGGGTGGAAGCCCGGATCAGGGTAGAAGGCATCTGAGCCTCTCCCAATCCATCGAGAATCACTACAAGGTGCTTACAGGACATGCGACAGTCTGTTTCTCTCGGTCCTCTGCGGATCGACGGGTTTTCTAGTGAAATCCCAGAACCTTCAGGACGGCTTCTTTTCCTGGCGGCACCCGAATTTCGGAATGTGGGGTGGAAAGAGCCGTTTCGGGATCCTTGAGCCCATGTCCGGTCAGCGTGCAGACCACACTCTCCCCGGAGAGGAACCGGCCGCTCCGGGCATATTCGATGACTCCGGCCAGAGAAGCGGCGGAGGCCGGTTCGCAGAAAACGCCCTCTTCCCTCGCAAGCATCCGGTAGGCTTCAAGAATTTTTTCGTCCGACAAGGCGATGATCTCGCCCCGGGACTCGGAAGCGGCTTTCAGGGCTCCCTGCCAGGAAGCCGGATTGCCAATGCGAATGGCGGAGGCTACCGTTTCCGGCTTTTCGACGATATGCCCCCTGACGATCGGTGCGGCACCTTCTGCCTGGACTCCGATCATTCTTGGCAATTCCCGCATCCGTCCCGCCATCTTGTATTCCCTGTACCCCATCCAGCTGGCAGTGATATTTCCGGCATTTCCGACCGGGAGAAAATGATAGGTCGGCTCATGTCCCAGAAAATCGCAGATCTCGAAGGAAACGGTCTTCTGTCCCTCCAGACGGTCTGGATTGACCGAATTGACAAGGGCCACCGGGTGGGTTTCCGAGATCTCGCGAACCACCTGGAGCGCCTCGTCAAAAAGCCCCTGGATCTGGATGACGACGGAATCATGCATGACCGCCTGGGCAAGTTTCCCTTTGGCAATTTTTCCTTCCGGAATGACCACGTAGACCTTGAGTCCTGCCCTGGCACCGTAGGCTGCCGCAGAGGCCGAAGTATTTCCCGTCGAGGCGCAGATCAGCGCTTTTGCCCCTCTCTCCTGGGCCTTGGTGACGGCCAGGGTCATCCCTCTGTCCTTGAAGCTTCCCGTCGGATTCTGCCCTTCGATCTTGGCAAACAGGGATACCTTGATCCCGAGTTTCTCGGGGATGCGTTCGAGAGGAAGGAGCGGGGTTCCTCCTTCAAGAAGGGTGACGGGTCTGGTATGGGGAAGCACAGGCAGAAAATCCCTATAGTATTCAATGATTCCAGGCCATTCCTTGCGCATTATTCGGCTTTCCCCTCCACACGGATAAGGACGGTCGGCTCCGTCACGTGGCTTGATCTGTCAATGGTATGAAGGGCAGCCCGAACGCTTGACTCGGGAGCGGTATGAGTGAGGATGACGACAGGCACGCTTCCTCCTTTTTTACGTCCCTTCTGGATGACGGATTCGATACTGATTCCGTGATCGCCGAGGACCCCCGAGAGGTAGGAGAGTGTTCCTGGCTGATCATGGGCCATGAATCGCAGATAGTATTCGCTCCGGACCTCGTCCAGCCCTGTCATGGGCCGATGAATCCGGTCGTTCCAGGAGAATCCGAGAGGAGGAACCTGGTGAAAGCAGCCGGTATGGATGGCCCTGGCCAGTTCCATCACATCGCCCATGACAGCGGTTGCCGTCGGTTCCGCTCCGGCTCCCCGGCCATAAAACAGTGCTGGTCCCAGGGCTTCTCCGGTCACTTCCACCGCATTGAACACACCGTCGACTTCCGCGAGCATGGAATGTTCCGGCAGAAATGCCGGATGGACCCGGAGATCGATCGTCGAACCATGATCTTTTGCAATTCCCAGAAGTTTCAGGGTGTAGCCCAGTTCGCGTCCAAAGTCGATATCGACGATCTGGATGCCCCGAATCCCTTCCACCGGAATCTGTTCGAAGGGAATGGGGGTTCCAAAAGAGAGAGTTCCGAGAATGGCGAGCTTGTGGGCGGCATCCATTCCGTCGATGTCCAGGGACGGGTCGCATTCGGCGTATCCGAGTGCCTGGGCATCCTTCAGGACCGTGTCGAAGTCCAGATGTTCGCAGGCCATGCGGGTCAGGATGTAATTGCAGGTCCCATTGATGATTCCCTTGATCGAAAGAATCCGGTTCCCTCCAATGCCTTCCCGCAGGGAACGAAGGATGGGAATTCCTCCTCCGACGGCTCCTTCGAACGCAAAATCCGTTTTTGAAGCGTGAACCGCCGCAAAGAGCTCTTCTCCATGAAGGGCGAGAAGGGCCTTGTTGGCCGTCACGACGGACTTTCTTTCCTTGATTGAATCCAGAAGCAATGTTCGGGCCGGTTCAATCCCGCCGATCAATTCGATGACAATCTGGATTTCGGGATCCTGGATCACTTCCTGAGGGTCCTGGGTCAGTCGGATGCCGGAGTGCTCCTGGCGCACCTTGTCATCAATGCGCCGGTCGGCAATCGTTTTAAGCCTGAGAGGGAATCCCAGCCTGCGTTCGAGGAGTTTCTGCTCTTTCAGCAAGAGGTCAAAGAACCCCTTACCGACCGTTCCAAAGCCGATCAGTCCAAGGATGACCGGTTCACTTCGATGTCGAGATGTCATGAATATCCTTGCAAGAGGGCTTTTGTCAAAGACAGATCTTGTCTTTCCCGGATCTGATGGCGCACTCCGATCAGGATGGTTTTTTCCGTTCTCTCACTGCATGAACGGATTTTTCATGGGGAGAGGAATGGTTTTGCCCTCATCGAGAAGAACCTTCCTGTATGCCCTGAAATAAGCTGCGACGGGCGCGTTTGTCCAGTCCGGGGTCCCGGACGGGGGAAGGTTGAAGACCAGGATCTGGAGTTCCCTGTCCTTGTAATCCCAGATCAGGACAGCATCATGGGGGAGCTGGATCCCTTTTTTTTCCTTGAGTTCCCTGGAATGGATGATGCGCGGCTGAATCCCGCGGAGTTCGGGCGGGAGTATGTCCTGGACCGTCCAGTACGGTTTATTCCTGGTACCCGTATAAGGGGCCGTGACGAGAACGGCAAGAAGATGGTCCTTCCGGAATTCGAACTGGAACTCCGGGGAGTATTTCTGGTCGGATATCCGGAAGGGAGAAAAAAAGAGGTAGTGATCTTCCGGATGGGCATCGAAATCTGTATAGATTCCGCAAGGGAGGGCTGTCGAAGCCCCTTCCCTGGGTGTCAGTTTCGGATCCCCCTTGTGGAAGACGGTCAGAACCTTTTCAGGGGTATCTCCCAAATTCCAGCTCCATGCCCATGCGTTTGTGTGCGAACAGGAGAAGAGGAGTCCAAGGATGGCTCCGAACAGGATCTTCCGGGTACCCCGGTTTCTTGCTATTTGTGTTTTCATCAACTCCCGCCCACTTCAACTCTTTCGGTTCGTGAGAGAAACCTTTTGATATTCATCGTGGCCTGGCGGATCCTGTTTTCATTTTCGACCAGGGCGAACCGGACATACTCGTCGCCCTCGGAACCAAAGCCGACACCGGGTGAAACCCCGACCTGCGCTTCCGACATCAGGAGCTTGGCAAACTCGAGAGATCCGATGTGGCGGTACGCCAATGGAATCCGCGCCCAGAGAAACATGGATCCTTTTGGCATCGTGACACCCCACCCGCCCCGACTGAGGCCGTCCACCAGAACCTTGCAACGCTTCTCGTACACGTTCGAAATCTGGGCCGGAACGGCGTCAAGCTGATTGAGGGCCAGAATGCTGGCAATCTGGATGGGCTGGAACATGCCGTAATCCAGGTAACTCTTGAGTCGGGTCAATGCCCCGACGATCTGACTGTTTCCCACCAGAAAGCCTACGCGCCACCCCGGCATATTGTAGGATTTCGAAAGAGTGAAGAACTCCGCTCCGATTTCCCTTGCGCCGGGAATGGTCAGAAAGCTCGGTGCCTTGTATCCTCCGAACGTGATATCTGCATAGGCGAGATCGTGAATGACGAAGAACCC